>JAAYWY010000188.1 GCA_012516165.1 Bacillota bacterium | reverse complement strand
TCGGTAATTTCGCCCCGCGGTTGATAGCCGGTGGTACGAAGCAGCATCACTAAATAGGCTGGCTGGGTGATATGGTCGTCGGGATAAAACTTACCGTCAGGAGCACCCTGGACAATGTTTTTATCCACCAGTAAGGCCACCGCCTCGGCAGCTGGATGGTCCTTTAGATCGGCAAAGACGGCCTTGTCCCGTTCGGGCACTGGATTGCCTTCATAGTCCAAGAAGGCTCCTGTTTTAGCGTCTAGCATCGAACCAGGAAGATAGCGGGACTGAACATGATAGAACAAACCAACTTTAGGCTTGTTATTATCAGAACTGCCGGGCTCCACTTGGGGAACCGGCAAGTACTCCACCACCAACGGACTCGTCTCGAACGTGATTTGATTGATACTTTCTTGATCCAAAATGCCCTCTGCACTTGGGAAATCAAGATCGGCCCATGTCATATTGTATGATGTTATTGCTCCTGTTTCTGCGCTTACTTCCAGGCGAAAACCTTGCTGCAAAAATGGAATATCGTTCACATAACGGACCCAGTTAAAGGAGTAGGAACGCTGTTCGTCTTCGCGTGGAGAAACAAAATCCTCTCGCTGAGTTTCCTCCAGTTTGCACTCGGCAAAACGTTCTGGTTGATATTTAGTTACAAAGTCGGCTGCTATCTGTTGCAGCTCTTCTTTCTTGTACTTGATCTTCGGCTTTTCGCTGCCATCTGCGGACCAACTATAGTAGTAATATTGGAGTACATCGCCGGTACGGGCATCTACACTAGCATTTATGCTTTCGCCGCCTTCGTCTTTGGCGGTTGCCTCCCAGGAAAAATTCCACTGCCGCTGGAGTGTGTATTCCCAGCTCTTGCCCAAACGAGCATGTTCCAGCTTCATTTGGCTGGGAATCTTAAACATGGCCTTCACTTTGGCAATGGCTTGTTCCTGGGTGAGTAAGTCGGCCAGTTCTTTAACCTCTGCCTGTTCGGCCGGGGACAATTCATTAGATGCAGAAGTCGCCTCAGCATCTTTGGCCATACCGCCCATTGCTCCCGGCCCATACCAATAGTCGTTTAGCCTTACTTCGCCGGTTTGGGCGTCCACTACATAGCTGGTAGTCCGGCTAAGGTCATATACCAGTTTGACCGGCCGTTCTTTATTACCCTCGGGCTGGGGCCGAAAGTAGATAAGACGCGGAGCCCCTTTGGTCAAGAAGGCTTTTTCGGCCTCTTGGGGGCTGATTAGTTTATCCGGCCGAGGAAAATCAATATCGGTATCCCAATTGAAACGGTATGACGTTACTTCGAAGGTATTGGCATCCACTTCCACGCTAATGCCATTGTCGCTATAGGGATAACCATTTACTATCCGCTGGAACTGAAAGCGGTAGCTGGACACTGGGCCACCCCAAAACCCCTCGTCGTCTGGGTACTCAACCAAACGCGTTTCGGCAAACCGGGGTTGAATTTTTGCTGCCAGCTCCCGTGCTAACTTTTCCGCCTCAGCCCGGCTGTATTTGGGTAAGGCGGCCTTGGGTGTGTTGTCATCTTGCCACCTATACATGTTCAAAATGTCGCCGCTTTCGGCATCCACCTCTATACTTAAGCTACCGCGGACAGAACTATCGGCAGGAGCATTCCAGCCAAGATTCCACCGCGGCTTGTCGCCGTAGGCGCTGTAGCTGGATTCAAATACTGTGAGACCCTCTGGTACCGGGAAAGCTGCTTTGGCGATTTTCACCGCCTGCTCTAAGGTAATCTTGGGCGCCGGAGCAGCCAGCATCGGTATGGATGCTGTAACTAACAATAAAACAGTCAGTAATAGACTTACATACTTTCGCATACAAGTTCCTCCCTTAGATAATCATTCGGGCGGGACAGAAACATTCACCTCCTGACTTTTCGTCCTTCTATTAGAGTATAGACGAATATCCTGGCAAAAAGTTCCCATAAAAGAAAATACCGGCCGATAAACAAAAAAGCCACCTGGGTAAGGCGGCTTTAACAACAAATTCAACCACTTATTCTTCCAGCTCCTGTGCTTTCAACTTAATAGGATAGATATTTTCGTCAACTGCACCATACACAACGCCTGCCTCATTAAAGCCGGGATTTGCTCCACCCCTAAAGTAAACTGCACTAAATAAGCCTCTCGGCCACAAAATACTGATTGCGGCAATAGAGAATGAATATTGTGCGATTGATCAAGGTTTCTGCTATAATAGGGCACTTCCCCTCACAGCTTCGGTTTTTTTAAGCCCCAGCGCTTTTTTCTGGTGCTCAGATTCTAACTCTTTTAGCACTTTGGTTCCCATTATAATCGCTACCAGAAAAGAAAAAACATCGGCAATGGGTTGACTGATCTGCACGCCAAGGATCCCCAACTGGCGCGGCAAAATTATAATAGCCGGTAGGAAAAAAAGGCCTTGTCGCGATACCGATACCAATGAGGCCTGGGCACTTTTACCAATGGTTTGAAGAAGCATATTGGTCGGAATAATCCATGCCGACAGCGGAAAAGACAAACAATGGAACCTAAGGGCGCGGGCACCGATAGCAATCACATCTAGATCTTCTTTGCGGAAGAGGGACATAATCTTGGGAGCAAAAACAAAACCCAGCGTACTGAGCGTGATTAGCACGATAGCCGCTGTCTTTACGGAAAACCAAAAAGCCTTCAGCACTCGATCATAGCGCTTGGCACCATAGTTGAATCCACACACCGGCTGAAAACCCTGGCCAAAACCAATCACCGCCGAAACAGCAAACTGAAATACACGAGCCACAATGGACATGGCAGCAATGGCCGCGTCCCCAAAGGGACGAGCACTAAAGTTAAGGACAATCATAGCAGTGCTGGCGAGAGTCTGCCGGTAAAAGGAGGGTAGGCCACCGCGAAAAATTTCTTTGTATATTTCCCACTTAGGGGTAAAATTTCGGAACCGGATTTTGATATTACCGCCCACACCAGAGTTATGAAGAAGTATCAAGAAACTGATAAACTGGCTGATGATGGTGGCCAAGGCGGCTCCACCAATACCCATGTTTAGCTTGAAAATAAAAATGGGATCCAGCACAATATTAAGTACTCCACCAGCCCCAATCCCCAGCATGGCATAAAAGGCACTCCCTTGAAAACGGAGGATGTTATTTAGTACAAATGAAGAAGCCATATAAGGCAAACCAATGAGAATGTAGCTCAGGTAGCTTTTAGCATAAGGCGCAATGGTATCGGTAGCCCCTAAGGCATACACCAGAGGGTCTAAAAATATTAAACCCAATGTAGCCAACACAACCCCCAAGCCAAAGGTAGTAAAAAAACCAGTAGCCGCCACTTTGGCAGCGTATTGCCTATCTTTTTGCCCCAGCAGCCGGGAGATGTAATTTCCTGAACCCATACCAAAAGTAAAACCAAGTGCTTGAATGATAGCCATGAGGGAAAAGGCAATACCCACAGCGCCTGACGCGCTGGTACTAATCTGGCTGACAAAAAACGTATCCGCCATATTGTAGATCGAGGTAATTAACATGCTTACTATTGTTGGTACTGCCAAGGTGCAAATAAGCTGCTCTACTGGGTCCTCTGTCATCATCCTAAATTTTTCGTCTGCTGTCATCTTCTGTACCACAAACATCACTACCCCTGTCTAGAGTCAAAAGTTTCTTCACTTCTAGAGAATATCATTCTTGCATTTAGTTGTCCACACAGCTAAATACTAGCAACATAGTTCATCGGTAACGTCAGGGTCCAAGATACTAAGTGACTGAATCAAAGTGAGGCATACTTTGCCGGTTCAATTTCGTAAAGATCACGTCCTGCGCTATCGATAAGAACCATAGTGGTCAGACCCTCCACGTACAAACGGTGAATGGCTTCCGGTCCCAAGTCGGCGTAGGCCACTACGTCGACTTTTTTGATAGCCTGCGCCACCAGGGCTGCCGTACCGCCCACGATACCCAAATATACCGCCCCGAATTTTTTCAGGGCGGTGATGACCTCCGGGGAGCGTCGGCCTTTGCCGATCATAACTTTTAGCCCCTCATTAAGGAGCGCTGGTGTATAAGGATCCATACGGCCGGAGGTGGTGGGACCAGCTGAACCGGAAATCCGTCCCGGTTGGGCCGGAGTGGGACCAACATAATAGATAATCTGCCCTTGCAGTTCCAGGGGTAATTCTTGGCCTGCCTTTAGGGCTTCAACCAATCTCTTATGAGCCGCGTCGCGCGCGGTATAGATGGTTCCGGTTATGGTAACTATGTCCCCGGCCTTAAGACGCTGCACTTCTTCTGTGGTAACCGGTGGCTGTAGATGATATCTATTCATCTTGACTCACTCCACTTTCAGATAACTGCTTCCTGGCGCCGACAGGCATGGCAGACTATGTTTACTGCCACCGGCAGTCCGGCAATATGGGTGGGGTACCATTCGATATTCACGGCCAAAGCAGTGGTTAAGCCACCGAGTCCAGCCGGGCCGATTCCTGTTTTATTAATTTCAGTCAGAAGTTCTTGCTCCAAATCGGCATACCGCTGATCCGGGTTGGAGCTCCCCACCGGCCTTAAGGTCGCCAATTTGGCCAGCTCGGCTGCTTTGTCCATAGTACCGCCGATACCAAGACCAACTATGATCGGCGGACAAGGATTGGGGCCTGCTTGGCGCACGGTATCGAGGACAAACTGTTTAACTCCGGCCGCTCCCGCTGCCGGAGTTAACATCTTCAAGGCACTCATGTTCTCGCTACCAAAACCTTTAGGGGTCACCCAAAAGTGTATGTTCTCTCCCGGTACTATCCGCACATGAATAATGGCCGGGGTATTGTCGCCGCTATTGGTGCGGGCAAAAAGCGGGTCCGACACTACCGATTTACGCAGGTACCCTTCGGTATACGCCTGGCGCACTCCTTCCTCCACAGCTTCGTTAAAGCTGCCGCCCACCACATGCACATCTTGGCCGTACTCTACAAACAGTACGGCCATCCCGGTATCCTGGCAGATGGGCAGTTGTTGGGCTGCTGCCAAACAGTCGTTTTCTATTGTTTGATCCAGGGCCATCTGGCCCAATGGCGATGGCTCCATCTCCCTGCACCATCGCAAGGCTGCCAGTACGTCTGCCCCGATCTCATAATTGGCCGCGATGAAAAGATCGCGCACTGTTGTGGTGATCTGTGATGCTTGGATCTCACGCATGTTCTTCAC
>JAAYWY010000291.1 GCA_012516165.1 Bacillota bacterium | reverse complement strand
CTGTTCATTTATTATCTATGGCAGTTCCCTTACTGCTGGTTACAGCTGTCGGCATCTACTCGGGACGGACGTAAGATAAAATCCGCTGCCGATTTTGCCACCGGCGGACAAAGTGCCAGAGCTGTTTTGGTAGCAGCAACTATTATGGGAACGTTGGTAAATTAGCAGGCAGTATTCCCACAGACTGCAAACCCGTATCTATACCATGATTTACAAATACTTGAACGGTTGTAAACCGTACTAAAATAAGTTTGAGTAGCGAAGTAATATAACAAAAAAGGGGGGAGGTAAAAGATCATGGAAAGTATTTGTGTTTTGGCTATTGAGGAAAAAAGCTGTGAATTTATGGTGAACACTTTACAACAAAACATTGGCGAGTTTGTCAGAGTTGATGCTTTAGATTGCCAAAAACCATCCACAGTATCAGAACAGCCTTTTTTAATTATTACTGCTGGCAAGAAATCGTATGAAAAAGCTAAGGCATTGTTTCCAACCAGCAAAGTCATCTTAGCTAAACGCAGGCTTAATTTCACGAATTTAGAGGAAGTTTTTCCACTTCCCTGTGGACAATCCGCTCTAGTAGTTAATTGCTCTAAGGATCCCACGATAGAAACCATTGATTCTCTACAAACTCTTGGGTTGGACCATATCAAATACGTTCCCTACTGGAAAAACAGTAGCCTAAATGCCGAAGAATTCGATACTGCCATAAGTCCAGGCATGATCAATTTATGTCCGGAACACATTAACAGAAAAATTGATATTGGCATGCGGGATATTGCTTTGTCCACATATATACAGATCTTTTTACATGTTGGAATAGACCTGGATTATATTGATACCTTTATGCACAACTATATCAAATTATATATTAAAACTTATAGACTTTTAGATAGCAAGCTAGGAAAAACAGAAGCTTTAAGAAAGAATATGCATAATATCTTAAACGAATTAGGATATGGGTTCGTTTTCATCGATCAAGATTATAATGTTTCAGCTTTAAATACTATTGCAGAGAAAATTATAGGGCATAGAAAAAACGACCTGCTTGAAAATAGTGCTGAAACAATATTTGAGCTTCTACCTGGATTATCCAATCGCGTGCATAAAAACAATTTCTTTAAAACACAGGGAAAAACTTATGCTAGTTCATACATACCTCTCATGGAAAATTCTGGAGATAGTTTTGTCCTTACATTTAAAGATCTCCATAATGACAGTCAGGTGAGTAGAGAATCCACCAGCGGTTTTACAGCTAAGTGGTTTTTTGCAGATATTATTGGTGAAGCAGATTCAATGACAACCTTAATAGATAAAGCCAAATTGATCTCAAAAACTAACTCTAACGTGTTGCTAATGGGGGAAAGTGGTACAGGGAAAGAACTCTTTGCTCAGGCCATTCACAATGCATCACCTCGCCGAACCGCACCCTTTGTTGCTGTTAATTTTGCTGCGTTACCGGAAAATCTGGCGGAAAGCGAATTGTTTGGATTTGAAGAAGGCTCTTTCACTGGCGCTAAAAAGGGTGGTCGGGCAGGATTATTTGAACAAGCTAATGGCGGGACAATTTTTCTGGATGAAATTGGCGATGCCTCACTGCACACCCAAAAAAAGCTACTTCGGGTTTTACAGGAAAAAGAGGTAATGAAAATTGGCGGCTCAAGAACAATAAAGTTGGATGTGCGAATTATCGCCGCCACTAACAAAGACTTGAAACAGCTTGTCCAAGAAGGGGCCTTTCGTGAAGACTTATACTTCCGGCTTTGTGTTTGCCCTTTAACCATACCCCCATTAAGAAAAAGGAAGGAAGATATCCCGAAACTTATTCAAGCTTTTATGAAAAAATATAAAGCACACAAGGATATTTCTAGCGAAGCCAGAAATATCCTTATAAGCTACAATTGGCCGGGGAATGTACGAGAACTGGAGAATACTATTGAATACCTGGCAAATATATGCGAGGGTAATTGTATCGAAATACAGCATTTGCCCGAAGAAATAAGTAAGCAGAACAACGATAACAATCGGCCTGATAATTTATCGCAATTATCAGACCAGATAACATGTCTTTTCAATCCCCTTCATATATCTTTCATTCTAGAAACCCTTTCCGCCTATAAAGAAAAAGGCATTTCTATTGGTAGAAATAAATTAGCAACATTAGCCCGCAAACATGACTTGGCTTTAACCGAAAGCAAAATACGAACGATACTTGAACATCTTGATAATTGCGGATTAATTGTAATCGGAAAAACCAAACAAGGAACATTGATCACTGAAAAGGGAAAGCAAGTGCTTCTAGAATTACAAAAGTGAGCTACCACTCCTTTCGCTCTGGGTGTCTTTAGCAGAAACATCCAGGGCCTTTTTCATGAGATCTACCTTCTCATCTCGTCCCGGAAAGTCCTTCTATCTGCTCTGCCTACTTAAATATTACACTCTCGTTTTTTCTGAGCACCTAATTTGATGGGGATTTGCT
>JAAYWY010000187.1 GCA_012516165.1 Bacillota bacterium | reverse complement strand
GCGATAAACAGCATTGCCAAAACCGAAGATGTCACTCTTTAGATCCTGAGCCCGGCGTACAGCAAGCATTATATCATTTTTAATAATTGTAGCGGTACGCCGTTCTAGCGAAGACAGGACATCTTGTTTTAAGACCATATCAGCCCCGGAAATCTGATCTTGTATCCGGCCCTGAACATCTACTTTAATCCTCATTGTTACTTTATCACCATCAATCTCTGGCTTCACACTGGAGTGAGCGCGGAAGATCTCTACTGATACTGGTTTTTCGTCCACTGGTGACGCTACCACAAGTACGGCTCGCCTAGCTTTTTGCTGAATCCAATGCCAACCTCTAACTTCCCGTGCATCCAGCCATCCCGCCATACAATCGCCACAAAAAGCAGCCCCTCCGGCCAAATAAATAGGAGGTAAGGTATCAGCTACGCTCCCTTCTTTTTTGTCTCTATCTTCGGTGGAACCTTTTACCCGCGGGATTAACAATTCGTGTCCTGGTTGACTTAGTATATTTATCAATTCCCGTGTCTCTAATACTGGTAAAATCGAACTGGTAAGCTGACTGGTCTGAATTTCCCGCAGCAATGCCTGGCCACTAGTTTCCTCCAGAGGAAATTCGGCCGTTAAGATATCTTTAATATCTCCTTCTACCACTAATGGTCGTGCAATTAATCTTAACTGTCGTTCCCGTTCAAACAAATCTAAAACAGGCCTAATCCCCATTTGGGCTAAATCTTCTCCTAACAGTAAAATACCGGTATGAGCCCAAAACAGCTCTTTGCTGCTTTTGGGAGCCAGGTTTTGCCGAGCTTCATAGGGCGTTCTCCCTGTAGCCTCCATCACCACAGCTGGTTTTTTGGGGCTACCTTTGCCACCCATTTCTTGGGTCATGGCTAAAGGGTTGTAGATTTGAGCTACTATTTTATACTCTCCGCTAACGGGGTCTTGATCCAAACCCACCGCTATCACAAAAGCCAACATTTCTGGCTCCCGCCGATCCCAACAACCGGTTACCATAAGCAATGTCAAGCAAAGTAGCACACCTAGTAAGCGTCGGTGAGCCATTTTAGTAAGTCCCCCTTGTAGCCCTATTGCTTAGCTTTTTTGGAAACTTGACGCACCAGATGAACTACCCACAAAGGAATAAAGGACAAAATTAACCAAGCGAGCACATAAGGGCCTACCACCTGCGGCTTAAAGAAGTGAAGTACCTGGAAAACATCTTTGTATCTATGAACCGCTAATGTGGCTTGAATAACAGCCATGGGGAACACCAGTGGACGGTAGTCGTCAATTTCCAACACCTGAGCCAAACCATAGCTCACACAATACAACGACATGGAAGTACCAATAAAGAGCCCAAAGCCCCAGGCAAAAATAGCCAACGCTTCTATCCGCTGTAAAAACTCCGTTACCTCTATTGAACGCACCAAAGCATAGAACGGAAAGACGGACCGAGCGGCTTGTGAGGGACCTAATATCCCCACAGTTATTACTGTTACCAAAACCAATACCAACGATGCTCCTGCTAAGGCCCACAGAGCAGTTTGCGTAGCCAACTTGGGCACAGTTAGGGATGGAATAAGCAGTGATAGAACAAATGATTGAGCAGCAATAGCGGTGGGTGTTATGCAGCTTTTCCATATTGGACTAATCCCCCGTGCCAGTACCGGCTGTAAATTCTGCAACCGAACCAAAGGCAGTAGCATAACAAAACTCAGCACCAACATAAGTACAAATAGGGGAAACAATACGTCAGCCATGCGGGCAATAACCTCTATCCCTTCCCAAGCGGCCACTGCAACCACTAACACCATACCGCCAATAATAAAAGCTAACGGTGTTTCACCAAGAAAGCCCGTAACCAACATTTCGCCGTAGATACGTACATCGGTAGAGGCAATTACAAGAAGGAACCATAAGACTAGTAATGCTAACAGCTTACCTGGCCAGGCACCCACCAATCTGACACTGTAGTTTATAATAGTCTCTGTTGGATACCTGGTTCCTAAAGCTGCAACGAGTATAATTACCAGCGAGGAAGTAAAAAAACTGATAATAGCTGCCAGCCAAGCGTCCTGGGCCGCATCAGAAGAAGTAAGAACCGGTAAAAAAGCAATTATTACGGTAGTTCGCATCATGAAGAGCATAAAAAACAGTTGCCGGTTAGAAATTTTAGCTAGCTTTATTTGCTATCACTCCCTACGCCGCGGCTCAGGGCGTGGCATCTGTCCTGGTTTTTCACGATCCATTTCTCGACTTCCTACCAAATGTGGTCGATGCAGCATGTTCCACCACCAGGTACGAATAAATGCATCGCGCCAATCAGTAAACACCATGGGTCCTATTGGCATAAAGTAAGGCGTGCCAAAAGAGCGCAAGGTGCAAAGATGTACTAATAACAGCAGTAATCCTAACTGTATGCCGAACAACCCAATGGTACCGCCTAAAATAATAAACAGAAAGAGCAGTAGTCGGCTAGTTTGCCCTAGGTTAAAAGCAGGCACTGTAAAAGAAGCAATAGCCGTTAAAGCAACAATAATAATAACTGCCGGTGACACCAAACCGGCTCTAATGGCCGCCTCTCCTAAAATCAATGCTCCTACAATACTGATAGCCGAGCCGATGGCTCGGGGCAGACGAATTCCCGCTTCTCGCAACATCTCAAAAGCCAACTGCATAATAAATACCTCTACCATCACCGGAAATGGTACTCCTTGTCGGCTAGAAGCAATCCTTAGGACCAATTCGCTCGGTAGCAGTTCATGGTGAAAGCCCGTCACAGCCACGTACACCCCTGGCAAAAAAATAGATCCCCAGTAAGCAATAATCCGTAAATTACGTATTAAAATTGCAATAGGAACACGCTCGTAATAATCGTCCGGTGCTTGCAGCAATTCAATGAAAGTAATAGGTGCTAGCAACACGAAAGGGGTTCCATCGGTAAAAATAGCCACCTTCCCCTCCAGCAAACTAGCTGATACCCAATCAGGACGCTCTGTACGCGCCATCAAAGGAAAAAGGGTAAAGGGAGTATCTTCGATGAATTCTTCTATATACCCACTTTCTAGCACAGCGTCAATATCGATTCGCTGTAGGCGGGAACGCACTTCCGCCACCAATTTATCGCTAGTTAGCCCCTTGACATAAGCAAAAGCCACTTGGGTGCGTGTTAATTTACCTATACTAAGACTTTCAATCCATAGGTTGGGTGTCTTTAGCCGTCGGCGAATCATAGCTGTATTAGTACGGATACTCTCGGTAAAACCTTCGCGAGGACCCCGAATAGATGCTTCTGCTGCTGGTTCTTCAACAGCTCGTTTCTCCCAACCTTCGGCCCCACAACATATGGCCTGATCGACCCCATTTATAAACAGCATAGCATGCCCTGAAGCTAAGTTTTCGCACAACTTATCAAAAGTACTGATTTCTTTAATATCAAGGGCTGTTAGTAACCGTTCTTTGATTACCTGATAAAAATCCGGTTGGTGCGAGGGTTCAATCCTTGTTTTTAGGCTATCAATTTGCACTACCTCCAGAATATTTTCGAGATAATGTTTAGCCACTAAGCCTTCTATGTTCACTATAGCCCCTTGCACCTGCTCCGGCCCCGCTTTAAAATGGCGTATACTAAGGTCGGAACTTGTACCATACAAGTCGCGGATGGCAGTAAGGTTAGATTTTAAGTCAACGGAAAGCTTTTCTTTAAGCCTTCCTTCCCGCTGACTAATAACTAAACTATCGCTCAAATGAAACCCTTTCAAGTCAGACTTTTTGTTACGGTTAAACAAACGTTGCCACAAGCCCATGCAGTGATCGCCCCACTGATTGCTAATCTTGGTTAAAAATAGTTTATCCACAGCCATGGAATTTTATGTGGTTTGGATAATATTAGTTAAGGCACCTTTATCGATATCGGCGTTCACCAAGACGGTTTAACTCACATTTCCGAGCTCAGCAACCGCTTTGTCCATTCACCCTCACCTGCTTCGGCCCCGCTTTAGTGCCGGATACTAAGATCAGAACTTGTACTATAAAGCAGGAGTTTTTTCTTAAGCGTAGAAGTACTCGTAGAAGTACTTTACTTCTTAATGATATGTATATTTCCCTAGGGGGGCCCATAGTGTTGGGCTGAGATAAGGGATCTAATCCCTTGACCCTGTAACCTGATCTGGGTAATGCCAGCGTAGGGAAGTGGAACGGCGAAACGCAGACCGCCTCTTCCTTACGGAAGGGCGGTGTTTTTTGTTATGTGGTATTTCTAGTTATACATTGTTTGTGAAAGGAGCCATCGCTCATGAAACTTTGTCGGGTTTTAACTATTGCCGGTTCTGACTCTGGCGGCGGTGCTGGCATACAAGCGGATCTAAAAACGTTTACGGTAATGCGGGCGTACGGTATGAGTGTTATTGCGGCTGTCACCGCTCAAAACACCATGGGAGTACAAGGAGTATATCCTCTTTCTCCAGAGGCGGTTGGTACACAACTAGAATCTGTCTTTAGTGATATCGGTGCCGATGCCGTTAAGACCGGCATGCTGTTTTCGGCCGCTATCATTACAGAAGTAGCCACTAAGCTGCGGAAATTTAATATCAGTAATCTGATTGTGGATCCAGTAATGATAGCCAAAGGCGGCAGTAGGCTGCTGGAAGAGGAGGCCACCGCTGCCCTTAAGGACGAGCTTTTACCACTAACCACAGTAATTACCCCCAATATCCCTGAGGCAGAAGTTTTAACCGGAATTAAAATTTCAACTATCAGCGACATGAAAAAAGCAGCAAAAAAGCTGGTATCTATGGGAGTGAAAGCCGCGGTGGTAAAAGGCGGGCATTTGCCAGGCGAACCGGTAGACGTTCTTTATGACGGCCAGCAGTTTTTCGAGTTTACCGGGCAACGCTATCAGACCAAAAATACCCATGGTACCGGTTGCACCTTTTCGGCTGCCCTGACTGTAGGGCTGGCGCAGGGACTTGATTTGTCCGCTGCCGTAGAGCAAGCCAAGGATTTTGTCAGCCTGGCTATTGCTAACGGCATTTCTATTGGCCACGGCCACGGTCCCACCAACCATCTAGCTTGGTTGGATCGAGCGCATGAAGTCCGTTAATCTTACTCCTTTGACCCAGCAGATTCATCAAACATAAGAAAGGAAGTATACCCATGACCCAGCGAGAAGCAGCCCAACAAGGG
>JAAYWY010000186.1 GCA_012516165.1 Bacillota bacterium | reverse complement strand
CCTAATATTGCCAGCAGCAGAAGCATACCCTGGAGAGCAGCTTTCGCCAGCTACAGCAGCAGAGCCAATTTTAGTTCAGGGTATTATCGACTGTTTGGTTAGAGAAGATAACGGCTGGCTACTTATAGATTTTAAAACCGATCGTGCTAGAGGTAGAGCCTTGGCCCAGAGACTGGACAGCTATAAGCACCAGATTAAGCTTTATGCGCAGGCATTAATGTCTTTTAGCTCCCAACCAGTAGCCGAAGCTTACTTGTATTTTTTAAATACCGGCCAGACGGTGCCGGTTGTGCTTGATCTGCTCACACCCATGCAGTAAATATGAGCATTAACTTTCCCGCCGGGAAGTTCCCACCCTTCGCCCTTGCTATGCGAGCTTATAAGGCTTAGGATGGGGACTTCCCGGCGGGCTAGGTGAGGTGAAACTGGGAGATGTCAAACGTTCATTTACACAATAATAGTGAAGCGGAGCTTGTTCGTTATGAGGCTGCGCAAAACGAGGGACATACTTTTATCTAGCCGCTTCGTCTAGTGAAAACTCTTCCAAGAATAGATTATGGGTATACTCATCGTAGCCCAACACCTCGGCATAGCGCCCCCAGTCGATCAAGGTTTCTAGTTGCCGGGTTGCTTCTTTGGGACCAAATTGACGCTCTAAAATATCGAGCAAGAATTCCCGCGGCAGTTGCTTATTGGACTTGGTAGCGATTACATGGATAATGCGCTGCATGGCTGGTACGCGCTTTAATACTTGTTTGCGGAAAATGTCTTTGCGCTCTAATACCGATGCTTGGGCAAAAGCATTGCCGGTGGCGGTAAGTTCAATATCACCTGCATCCACATGAGCAAAGCCTAAGAGCTCTACTGCTTGCACAATAGGCAAGAAGTCCTCCACATCTAAGATTAAATTATCGGCCAGCCGATATAAATCGGCACGGCCACCGGCATCTTCCAAGAGCTCAATAAGACCGGTCATGGCACCGGCACGTACTGCGGGAACAAGGGCAAATTTCTTGTCATCCAAAGGCGCAATTCTGGGACCGGCTGTAACAGTGGCAGGCTCTTTTTTGGTGAGGATGCGATACAGGGCATCCACTTGGGTCATGAAGCCAGGATCTTCTTTATCCCGCCAATGGGGTAAATTGATGTTAACATCAGCCACGATGTGGGCTGGATGGCCGGAGAGAACCACGGCCCGATCAGCCATATAAACTAGTTCTTCAATACCGTGGGTGACCAAAATCACAGCTTTAGTGGGTAGCTTTTTCTCTAACCACAGCTCCAAAAAATCGCGGCGGAGGTTTTCAGCGGTAAGCACATCCAGGGCAGAAAAAGGTTCATCCATAAGGAGAATGTCTGGTTCCACCGCCAGCGCCCGGCCAAAGCCTACCCGCTGGCGCATGCCGCCGGAAAGCTCCTTGGGGTAGGCATTTTCAAACCCGTCCAAACCCACCACATCAATGGCAGCCAGGGCCCTCTGCCGGCGTTCCGCTGGATCGAGACCTTTTTGCTTGAGTCCCAGTTCCACATTTTCCAGAACAGTGAGCCAGGGGAAGAGGGCAAAGGTTTGAAATACAAAGCCGATCCCGGGATTAACACCGGTCAAGGGTTGCCCTCGGTAACGGACGATACCAGCGGTGGGTTTTACTAAACCGGCCATAATCCTAAGCAGGGTTGATTTGCCGGAACCGGAAGGTCCTAAGATGCCGACGAATTCGCCTTCTTTTACGGTTAGGTTAATGTTATCTAAAACGGTGACTTCGCGATCACCGACTTCGTAACGCTGGGAAATGTTTTCCAGTTCAATGAGGGTATCCATGGTTTCACCTCCTAGGAGCAAAAGATGGTCCTTGGATGTTCTCTGGTGCTCATGTTATATACGATCACGAGGCTTTCCGCTCGCTCCCGCGTCGCTCGGCAGGCAGTCTAAGGCTCAGTTCGGCATTCCGGCACGGTTCCGGCCCAATTCGGCGTCCATGCCTCAGGGGGGCCGCCGCGGGCGTCCATGCCCGCGGCCGTGCCTTCATGCCTCGCTTCGCCAAGACTGCAGATTGCCTCGCTCCAGGTCGCTTCACCGGAAAGCTTCGTGAATCGTGTAGTACCAAGTACTGAAAGAAACACTCTTTGTCTGTCTTATTACGGTGTAAGATTCTGGGATAACAAAGGCGATCTAGAAGCTATACTTTTGTTCCGCTAGCTGATACAGCCGCCGCCAAAAGAAGCGGTTCACGGTGACCACAAAGAGTGACATCACTACAATACCCCAGATAATGGCGCCCCAGTGGCCGTTTTGGGTGGCGACGGTGATATAAGCGCCCAGGCCGTGGGCGGTGAGCACTTGGCCTTTTAGCTCTAGTATTTCGGCTACAATGCTGGCGTTCCAAGCACCGCCAGCGGCTGTTACTCCGCCGGTGACCAGATCTCGCAAGATGCCAGGCAGGATTAGTACCCGCCACTTTTCGCGCCGGGACAGCCCTAAAACAGCAGCCACTTCCCGCAGATCCTTGGGCAAAGAAGAGGCGCCAGCAATGACATTAAACAAGATATACCACTGGGTACCCAGCATCATTAGGGGTATGGCACCCAGCTCAAAGTTCAAGTTGTAGCGCAGGTATAGCATGCCAAAGAAGGGGAATAGCATGTTGGCTGGAAAAGAGGCTGCAATTTGTGTCACTGGCTGGGCAATGCGGTTCAGCCGTGGGTTCAAGCCAATGGCCACGCCTACTGGTACGGTCCATAGCGCTCCTAACAGCACAGCGGCTGAAGTTCTAAGCAGGGTATAAAAACCTAGTATTACCACCCGGATAATTTCTTGTGTGCCTAAATTGGCAATCAGCAGTATACCGGTGTGTATATGAGGCAAAAGTGCCATAAAAAGCGCTCCGGCCAGAAAAGGCACAATGTATTGGTGCCAGCGGGTAGAAGGATTTTGCTGCGAAGCAGCAGATATATCGGCTCCTCTTCGCGGGGTACTTAGCAATTGGTCTATGCGCTCGTGCAAAGGTTTAACAATGTGGTGGTTTAACCACTCCAACAGCATGGACCGGCGTAATAGTTCCAGCAGCCAGGAGGTCGGCTGGGTATCTTCGCCGGTATCGCCGAGTTTGAAGCGCTCAGACCAGGCCACCAGTGGGCGCCAAAACAGTTGATCCACCAATACAATTAAAATTACCATGGTCAGCAGCGAATACAGCAGTGCAGGCATATTGCCTTCGCTGATTGCAGTGGACATATAAGAGCCGATACCGGGCAGGCGAATATCCTGACCCAAAACCGTAATGGCTTCGCTGGCAGCCAGAAAAAACCAGCCACCACCAAAGGACATCATTGAGTTCCACACCAGTGGGATAGCAGCAAAGGGTAGTTCCAACCGGGTTAGGCGTTGCCACCAATTGAGTTTATAGACGGCGGCTGCTTCTTTTAGATCTCGTGGAATCCCCTGGAGAGAGTAATAAAAGCTAAAAGTCATGTTCCATACTTGGCTGGTGAAAATGGCAAAGATAGATGCCAGCTCCACACCCAAAGTGCTGCCGGGAAAAAGCGACATCAGACCGGTTAAAGTTACCGATAAGAATCCTAGTACCGGTACCGACTGCAAAATATCCAGCACCGGGATTAATATCCGGTCGGCCCCAGGTACATAGGCGGCTACATATCCATAAACAAGGGTGAATACAAACGAAAGAACCAGCGCAATGGTCATTCGGAACAATGAGCGCAATGCATAGTAGGGCAATTTTTGTGGGGCCAGGGATAAGTTAGAGCCGATAGCAGCAGCTAAAGGGGCATCCATGGACTGCCCTAAACGCAGTATTGTGTAAAACAAGCCCACAATGGCTAAAAGCACGACAGCATCAATCCAGCTAGGATGGCGCTGCTTGGGCAGATCAGGATGGAGAAATACCGGCATGGATTTCCCACCTTTAACTTCCTCATGCTTATTACGCTGCCCAACCCGCATTGGTTCTATAACAGCAGTT
>JAAYWY010000023.1 GCA_012516165.1 Bacillota bacterium | reverse complement strand
GGAAGTATTATTCAAGCATCGGACTGGCTACAGTATATAGGACCTTAGACTTGTTGACCGAACTAAAAATACTTAGTCCTATTTTAGTACCTAAAGGGTCTACAAGGTACGAAGCTGCCCACGGACAGCACGGCCATTTTATTTGTCTAAGCTGTGGCCGAATATTTGATGTTGACGAAGAGCCAAAAGATATACTAAACGCTGTGGAGAAAGAAGGCGAGTTTACAGTAACCAGTACATCGGTGCAGCTTTTTGGTTACTGCCGCGATTGCAAACTCAAAGAAGAAAAGCCCAGCCTAAAAAATTCAAGGCAAAAGAAAGAATAATACAGCTTGATTTTTTCTGGAGATATTGACTAATGCCCATAACTTAGGGTATACTAATAATGAGCATATGCTCTTTATACAGATAAAAGACAAGAAAGGAGTGACCAGTAATGCCGTTTGGTGATGGAACCGGACCGAGTGGAAAGGGACCTCTTAGCGGACGCAGAGCAGGTTATTGTGCAGGTTTCCCGACTCCAGGGGCTTTTAATTGTTGCGGCTGGGGCTACGGGTTGGGTTTTGGCAGAGGATTTGGTCGGGGACATGGATTCAGACATCGCTTTTGGGCCACAGGTGTGCCGTACTGGGCGCAGGGTGCTGCAGAGGCTTATCCGGTGATGCCCCCTTTTTTTCCGGCCGAGCAGGTAGACGAGGCTAAGATTCTAAAGCAGCAGGCCGCCTACCTAAAAGAGCAATTAAACGATATTCAGGAGCGTTTGGCTGAATTAGAGAATAATAAAGAGGACGAAACTAAAGATAAATAAATAGGTAGGGGGACAAGAAATGAAGGTTGCCGTTACGGCCCAGCAAGGTTCGCTTGATAGTGCTGTGGACCCACGCTTTGGGCGTTGTCAATACCTGATTTTTGTCGATACCGACACCAATAGCTGGGAGGCTGTTCCTAATCCTGCTTTGAACGAAACTGGCGGTGCGGGAATAGTTATGGCCCAGTATTTGGCCCAAGAAAAAGTAGACGCTTTAGTTACCGGTAACATTGGTCCTAATGCAGCTCGTGGGTTGGCAGCCAGTGGAATCCAGGTTTATGTTGGTGCTGAAGGAACAGTTAGCGAAGCTCTAGCGGCAATGAAAGCAGGGCAACTTGCCCAGACAGTAGGGCCGACAGTAAAGGGCCATAGTGGCATGTAAACATGGTTGGTGCGACCAAGGGGATAGCCCTGGGGTACAGCCAAGGGAATGGCCCTGGGGTACAGCCAAGGGAATGGCAGACTGTGTGAAAACCCGTGTTAAGACTGTCATCCTGAGCGAAGCGAAGGATCTAATAAAAGACTATTCACTGCGTTCAGAGAGACATAGAACATAGACTGGCAGGTTTTCGCACAGTCTGTCTGCTCCAGTGGTCCATAGTAAGGGCCATCTTGTTTCCTTTGCCAGTACTGTGGACCGTCTCCTTGGTTGAAGTCCATTGGTGATAGATATGCAGCAAAGTATAGGGAGGTTTTATTACATGAGGAAGATAGGCGTAGCCACAGAAAACGGTCAAGTAGCTCAGCATTTTGGTCATTGCCCGGAGTTTACTATTTATGATGTAAAAGATGGTCAAGTCAAAGCAAAAACAGTGATTCCCAATCCTGGCCACCAACCGGGATTTTTGCCCCGTTTCTTAGGCGAAAAAGGCGTTAATTGTATTATCGCCGGTGGCATGGGACCTTCGGCACAAGAGCTTTTTGCCCAGCAAAATATCGACACAGTAATCGGGGCCAGTGGACCTACCGATGAAGTGGTCAAAGACTACTTATCCGGCGACCTGACTCTTGGTGACAGTGCATGTCATCACTAGGCGGGAAGTGATAACGTGAAAGTGGCAATAGCCAGTGGCAAAGGCGGAACAGGCAAGACCACTGTAGCGGTAAACTTAGCTCATGTGCTGGCTATGGATGGACCGGTACAATTTGTTGATTGTGATGTAGAAGAGCCAAATGCCCATTTTTTTCTGAAGCCGTCTTTTAATGCTGAGCGGGAAGTTTCAATCCAGGTACCAGTAGTGGACCGTGAGCTTTGCACTGGTTGTAAAGAATGTGTGAAGGCGTGTGCCTTCAATGCCCTGGCGGTGTTAGGGGATAAAGCGCTTGTTTTTACAGAGATTTGCCATGGCTGCGGCGGCTGTGCTAGAGTTTGTCCCACGGGAGCCATACAAGAGGAGCCTAATAGGCTGGGTGCAGTGTCCATTGGAACTGCCGATAATATAACGTTTGTAGAAGGGCGGATTGATGTGGGCACGCCCTTGGCTGTGCCGGTG
>JAAYWY010000185.1 GCA_012516165.1 Bacillota bacterium | reverse complement strand
CCCAAAGTTACCTCTCGCACCGAAGCTATATTGTTTTCGTCTATTATATAAGCCACATAATGAGCGCCCTTTTGCAAAATAGCCCGGCTTGGCACCACTACTACATTCTCTGCTGCCACCGAGTTCAAAGATACTTCCGCAAACATACCGGGCTTAATAACCCGATCCTTATTATCTATCTTGATCTCTGCTTTAAAAGTCTGGGTTCTTGGATCCGCCGCTGGTGCCAAAGCTGTAAGCTTTCCTTTTACCACCTGATCATTTAAACTTTTGATTTTAGCTGTAACTTCCTGGCCGTTTTTAACATAGGGAATATCTCTTTCGCTAATATTTACATTTATTTTTACCTCATCCATATCTACCACCATAGCAACCACCGTGCCGCTGCCCACCATTTGGCCAGCTTCTACTGGGAGCGACGAAACCACACCGGAAATAGGCGCCGTAATAGTTGTTTCCTCAAGCTGCGAACGAGCCAGCGCCACCGCTGCTGCTGCCTGATCATATTGAGCCCAGGCTGCCTTTTCCTTATCTAAAATACCCCTGTACTGGGCAGCTGCCGCCGCCGCTTTGGCCCTTACCTGCTCCAGCATCTGGTCGGAAACTGCACCCTGTTTATGCAGCTCTTCCATCCGGGCCAAATCAGCCTGAGCACTTTCATTGGCCAACCGCGCCCCTTCGGCTGCTGCCGATTCTCCCACCGCTGGCGGCAGCACAGCCTCGGCCATGGCCAACGCTGCCTCTGCCTGCCGTACTTGTTGCGCTACATCCTTGGGATCCAAGCGTACCAAAACCTGTCCGGCCTGGACCTCGTCCCCCACTTCCACCTCCACCGACAATATCTTAAGGGGTAGTTTAGCCACCACCGGCACTTCCGACCGCCCCTGTATCTTGCCGCTTAAAATACTCTTGGACTGTACAGTGCCTAAAGTCACCTTGGCCACTTCCACAGCTATAGGGTCTACTGCCGCTTCTCCCACAGCACTTTTGCAGCCCGACACCATAATAGCCAAAACCAAAACCATGGCCACCAGCCCTATGTAACGTCTTTGCATGATAATTCATACCTCCTATTGGCCTCTTTTAATTGGTGTATTTAGCTTAGAACCATTCCGTCCGACCAGTCGGTCGGAACTGAATGTTATTATATAAGCTCCTGGTAGAACTGTCAAGAGGAGGAAAACTAACCTCTCATATCCTTTTCGGTATAATAAACAACACCAATGGCCCCTGGCCCCACATGAAGTCCAATCACAGGGCCAATATCACATATTTTTACATCCATCTTCAGCTTCTCGCGCAAATTATGAGCCAAGTTCTGTGCTTGATCTAAGCAATTAATATGGTGAACCACAATTTCACATAACTCATAATCCACATGGTCTTGGAGCGTTTTGTCCACCATGGCCGCCACAGCTTTAGCTTTGGTTCTAACCGTCTTAAGTACAGTCGCAACGCCGTTTTCCACCGTTAAGACAGGAATTATTCTCAGCAAATTACCAATTAAAGCCGCTGCCCCGCCGATTCGACCCCCTTTTTGCAAATAAATAAGATTGTCGGGTATAAATAAGAACCGGCTTCTTTTGATATTCGCCTCGGCAATTTCTTTTACTTCCCCTAACGTTTTCCCCTCTTTAGCTGCTCTGGCCGCTACAATAGCAGCAAATCCCAATTGCATCGAATTAGAACGGGAGTCGACCAGCTCGATTTTGGCATCCCGATATTCCTCCTGCACCATCTCTTTCGCCTTACAGGCTGCAGCATACGTACCGCTCATATTAGAAGATAAAAAAACACCGAGCAGGTCATCACCATTGGCCACCACGTCTTTCATTGCCTGGCACAATTCACCAATCGACGGTTGGGAGGACACGGGAATACCCTTTTTCTCCATCTTTTCGTAGAAGGTCTTATTATCTATCTCTGTTTCCTTTCGGCTTTCATCTGGAAAAGAAACATAAAGCGATACTATTTTGATATCTAACTCCTCTCTCAGCTCGTTATCAATATAGCTCGTACTATCAGTTAAGACTTTCACTGCCATCTAGGTGTCCCCCCTTTAATTCATAAAAGCAGTACATGTGCCACTGCATGGCCTGGTGCCTTGTCTTTGTTATTATAGCATGGTACCGGCTGCATACACTAGTACACCTTAAAGCCAAAAAGCCAAGGACCCAACTTGCCCTTGGCTTGATTAGCTTTAATGCAGGTAGTTCACGCCAGCTGGCGACGAAGATTACGGATGGCCACTTCGTGATCCCCAAACATTTCGCAAATAGAAATTTGATCCTCAGCCATTTTGCTTAAAGTCCGCTCCATCCGGGATTGACCGTCTGCCAATTCGGCCACCTTATCTTTCAGCATTGACACATCGTCCTTTAACATCGCCACATCACTCTTTAACTCTGCTACATCACTTTTTAAGACTGCTACATCACTCTTTAGCTCTGCCACATCACTCTTTAAAACCGCTACATCACTCTTTAACTCTGCCACATCTTTTTTAAGTTCGGTTTGACCTTTTTTAATATCAATGTT
>JAAYWY010000004.1 GCA_012516165.1 Bacillota bacterium | reverse complement strand
TTTTCTAATACTTCCTGCTGAATCAAGGATGCTTCCGCTTCGTCCGCCACTTTAAAACTAGGATCTAAATCTAACAGATAAAAATAGCGCCGGATCACCTTAAGGCAAAAAGAATGAATAGTGCTGATATCAGCTCGGTTAAGAAGGGCCAGCTGCCGCTCAAGGCGAAGATCGCCAGGTCGTTCGCTCAAGGCTTGCGCTAGAGCAGTCCCAATGCGCTGACGCATTTCGGTGGCTGCCGCCTCGGTAAAGGTAACAATAAGGAGCTGGTCAATATCCACTGGTGCCGAATCGTCTACTAGCCGACGGATAACCCGCTCCACCAATGCCGCTGTCTTGCCAGCCCCAGCAGCCGCCGACACCAGCAAATTCCCCGGTGCTGCCGTAATGGCTGCTAGTTGTTCCTCGGTCCATTGGGGATTACTCATACTTTGGCCCACCCCCTTTTACTGCTAGCTGCATGGCCTGCCAAACTTCGTCCCCGGTCAGCTTAGGCAGCACCCGGTAAGCATTGCTTACCAAAAGAGGATCAAACTGGCACACAGCAGGAAAGTCGCAATAATCACAAGCCGTACTGTCAGCCAACTTATACGGTGCCACCTGAACTTCGCCCTTTAAGGTTCTGAACCCAATCTCTTTTACTTTTTCAGCTGCAAAATCAAGTAGGAGTTCAAATTGTTCTTCGCTCACGGCGGGACTGCCTTTTCTAAGACGCCCATCTTGGTTTAGAATTGGGGCCATTACCGTTCCGCCACCTTGTTGATCCAAAAGCTGTACCACCTCTGCCTCTCCCCGTACTAATCCTTCTAACCGAAATTGTTTTAACCGTGCCTTGGCTGCCTCTGCTGGCGATAAAGGACCCGAACTTCTCACAAACCCTTCCCGCACAGCAAAATAGAAAATACCGGCTGGGAGAACTAGCTCATGCTCCTCGGCCCTAAGGCCAGCAGAGGCGGCTAGTAAATACACCAGCAACTGCAGCGACAAACCAAAATATACTTCCAGCAAAGATAATTTCTGGGAACGGCTCTTGTAATCCACAATAGTGAAGTAGCTCTTGTCCCCGACCTGAGCCCGATCAATCCGGTCGATCTGGCCAGCTAACATAAGCTTAGTACCATCGGCTAAGTAAAATTGTAACCCTGGTAAAGGGGCCCCAGGATAGCCGAATTTTGCTTCGGCATACCAAGGCCGAAAACAGCCTTGCCGTCCTTGTTCGCCCAATACATCCACTGCAGACGTAAGAAGACGGTTTAGACGCCGGGTCAAGTACAGGTAGCGGGGAGATGTTGTCAAGATGCCGCCGGAAAACTGGGGTACCACCTGCTCCACTTCTTCTTGAACCATTTGGACTGCCTCTTCCGGTGCTAGATCGCCAAACCCCCGGTCGGCCGTTAGCAGTCGTTCGGTTACACGGCGTAGTACCGCATGGGTGAACTGACCGAGCGATGGCAGATCCAGACCAAAAACTTCTCGCGCTTTCAAATTCAATCCATGATAAGTAAAATGCTGAAAAGGGCAAGCAGCAAAACGCTCCAGCCGGGTGGCACTAATCCGGTTGTGTCGGCTATACAAGCGGCGAGCTAAAGGTGGCGGCAAAGGTTGTACCCGATTGCTGTGAACCAACCCAGCCACAGCCTGCTGGGCCAGGACAGCCCAATTGGGTTGTGAATATAAATATTGCTGGACCAAAGTCCACACCGGTCCCACTGCGTGACCTGCTCGAGCCAACCGCAACTGGCTAGCCAAGTGCTGGGCCGCCAGCTTAGGGGAAGTAAGAAAGTTAAGATCCTCTATTGGATCGCCGCTGGGGTCGGCCATGGCATAATCTTCCCTTAGGCTAGGGAATAGTTCGCGCAGGCGGGCCACAACGCGCGATGGAGCCAACGCTTTGCCTTCCGGATCAGCCAAAGGAAAGCTTACCCATAGCCTTTCGCTGGCCCGCGTCAAAGCTATATAAGTAAGATAACGCTCATGCAATTGGTTAACTCGGCTAGTAGGTGCCAGTTCGACACCAGCCTCAAGCAGCTGTTCCCGTTCGCGATCACTTAAAACAGCATCCTCGCTAGCTCGGCCAGGCAGCACCCCTTCGCTTACCCCCAATACAAAGGCCGCCCGCACATTGGGATGACGAGAACGCTCCAACGACCCCACCAACACCTGGTCCAAGCTAGGTGGTACCAGACCTAGCCGCAGTCCCTCCAAACCACTAGCTAAAATCTCTGCGTATTCGGTAGGGCTAAGAACCGTATCGCCTAGCCCCACCACCAGCTCATCCAGTAGCCCCAAAAAACCTATCCAGACCTGAGTATGCTCTTGGGCCAGCTCCAAATCGCCATCGGCAGCGGCCGCTTGGGCCCACTGGTTCAATCTGGGGCCCACCTCTAGTTCTTCTAGGAACAACCATAGCGCCGTACTTAAGCTGCCCCCAGTAAGGTCCGGCTGTTTACAGACCGCAACCAGCGGTTCTAACCAGGATGCCACCTGTCGGCGCAACAAGTCAATATCGGCCCATTCTTCTTCATGGGCCGTACCAACATGAAAATCCCAGGCCGCCGAACGGAGCCAGGTTTTTCCCCGGATCCCATAGGCCAGCACATAGTTTTCCAACCGATCCACATCAGTACGAGAAATAGGCAGTAGATCAGTTTTCAAGCAGCGAAAGACAGCATCGTAAGACCAATTGCTGTTTACTATCTCCCAGGCCGCCAGCACCAGTTGAGCCAACGGATGATGTAGCACCGGCCGCTTGCGGTCGATAAAGTAAGGAATACCATAATCAGTAAACACCGTAGCCACTAAATCATGGTAGAGCTCCAAATCGCGTACCACCAGTGCCATATCGCGCCAGCGCCATTTACAGTCCCGAGCCAAGCGGATAATCTCGCGGGCGGCAGCTTCCACTTCTACCCGGCGATTAGCCGCAGCCACTTCCCGAATACTGTTCACCGGACCAGCCCACATACGCGTGGGATAATCAAAAAAATACCGTTCCAAGTGGGCTAACTCCGGCGAGGGGCGAAAACGGGGAGCTAACTCCTCCTCCGGGTTTAATACTAACGGTAGCAATAATTTCACTTGCTGGCTACGGGCTGCCGCCAGCAGTTTATCATACGTTTCTCGCGTAGGATGAAACAAGTCTGCTTCGGCTGAAGGCTGAGACAAATCTCGGACGTCCAAGCACAAACTGATATTTACTTCTGCTACCGTTTTCATAAGACTCTCCAAGACCTGAAACTCTTGGGGCGTAAAGCCAGTAAAACCATCTACCCAAACATGAGCCCCTTGAAGAAGCGACGCCTCTTTAAGCTTAACCGCCAGGTATGCCAGGTACCCTTCGGGATCAGTATACCGTGGAGCCAGATAAGCTTCCAGCTCCCCATAAAGCAGCGCCAAATCGTGTAATTTTCCGGCTAAAGGCGTTTCCTTCCCCGATTGAGTCAACTCCTGGGCTTGTTGGGCCAACTCTTGAGGAGCAATATTATAGAGCTTAAATTCGGCCAAAGTGTGGGCCAAGCTCTCCGTAAAACCCGGAGTACTGGCACTTCGACCAAATAAAATCAAGCTGTCCTTATGTTTTTGAATAAGGGAACGGAGCACCATCCGCTTACCTAGTTCCCCCAGCCAGGGCCGCGCCGCGCCGCCGGTCTGGGCCAACACCCGCCTGGCCAGACGCCGGAAACTTAAGACCTGAGCCCGCGCTGTAGCTGGTCGAGGCATGGTAGTAAATAGCTCGTATTCCATTTGAAAAGTTGCCTGCTCTGGTACCAGTAAAATTAGCGCTGGCCCCTCTTCCCCTTCCTGGGCCAGCGTTTCCTTGATTTCCTTCAGACACGTGTACGTTTTCCCCGTACCCGCCCGGCCTAAAATAAAACGCAGCGCACCGGCCACTTATATCACTCCCGCCATTGGTTATCTTATATCCTTAATCCATACTTGGACATTGCCAAGCAAACTCCTGCCAACCAACTTTACGATTTTATGTTGCTTTAGAAATAAAAGAAAATATGTTACTATAAAGCCAAAAGATATCGGGATGGTATTTTGACACCGAAGATGTCTTTGACCGCAAACTATCGAAAGTATTCCCACAGCTATTTAGACACCTATTTCTAAATTGTACCTATAAAGGGAGGTTGCACAATGGAACCGCGTCTTGGTGTGGTAGGAATCGTAGTCACTGGGCGACAGGCTGTACAAGATCAGCTCAATAACATCTTATCCCAGTATGGAGAAATCATCGTGGGCCGTATGGGTATACCCTATCATGAGCGCGGGGTATCAGTAATTGCCTTAATTGTCGATGGCACTACCGATCAAATTGGAGCACTTACGGGAAAACTCGGCAGCCTGCCCGGTATCACAGTAAAAAGCGCTCTTACGCCTAAAATAAACAACCACCAGTAGCCACCCCAACATCATCGAACCAATCAGTGAACTACCCTGCCCTTTGCTCTCTTTGCGAGCTAGGAAGGCTCAAAATGAGTGCTTCTCGGCGTAGGAGGTAAATTAGACTGTGAAGTAACTCAAGCTACAGCATATTTATTCCCGATAACCTAGATCCCGGGAGATATTATCAGCCGTGGCCGTAAGACGCGGCAGCAATGCCTGTTGCCGTACCTTATCTAACCGCGATGAAGGAGCCGATATACTAAGCGCAGCCACCACTTCTTTGCTGTAATCGCGCACCGGGGCAGCCATACAAGTAACATCCTCTTCCCGTTCCCCTGCGTCCATGGCATAACCTTGGACTGCCACCTGCTTTAACTCTTGCTCTAATACATCGCGATCACAGATGGTAGCCGCAGTAAAACGCGGTAAGTCCATCCTGGTTAAAAGCTCCGCCCTCTCCTTTTCAGGCAAATAGGCCATTAACACCTTGCCTACACCGGTACAATGCAGCGGTGCCCGTTCCCCGATACGGGTAAACATGCGTACCATGCGATCGCACGGTACCTGGGCCACATATACCACGCTGTCTTGATCCATGATCACCAGGTTAACATTCTCCTCTACCGCTGCCATCAGCTCTTCCATATGGGGTAATGCCACACGAACCAGATCCACTTGCTGGACCGCTGCCTGCCCTATTTCCACCGCCTTGATGCCTAACCGATAGCGCCGCGTTGTTTCATCTTGACCCACAAAACGGCGAGCTTTCAACGTAGACAGCAAATGATGACAAGTACTTTGGTTGAGCTCCAACTGGCGGCTAATTTCTGTCAGCGGCAATCCTTCTCGGGACCCTTCTGCCAATAGCTGCAAAATTGACAGGGCCCGGTCCACCGATTGCATCACAAAACCTTCTTTAGTGCTCATGATGGCATCCTCCTTAAATTGAATTTTGAAAATTAGGATTCATTGAGTGCAGTGTTGATTTCAATATATGAATACCGCTTTCATCATCTTTAATTATTACTCATTCGCCATCAGGCGTTTATTTCCCTGCTGCCCGAAGCCGAGCAAATTTACCCACCAACTCATAGCACATTGCTCGGAAAATTACATACCCGCTTCTGTGACTAACTTTTGCTGCCCTAATTAAAACAACAAGCATATTTCCACAAACATTCTTTTATAGTTTTGCAGCTGAAGGCTTCTTGGTGTATCTGGTAAAAATATCATTAAAGTTGTAATATAAAAGCAATGGCTACGTACAAGATTGAACAAGAACTAGGAGGTATTTGCTTGCCGTACCTAATTTGTGTTGCCTGTGGGAAAAAATATCCTTTGGACACCACTTTGCGTTGCAGCGATTGCAACGAACCGCTGGAAGTACGATACGAATCCTTAACGCCACCGGAGCGTATCAAGGACGAACCCTGCTTTGTCACCCGCAACGCTAACATCTTCCCCTTGTCCCAATTACGGCCGGAACTTTCGCTGGGCGAAGGAACAACTCCCCTTTTACCAGCGCCCAATTTACAAAAAGAAACCGGTTTAGAGCATATTTACTTAAAAAACGAAACCGTTAACCCTACCTGGTCTTTTAAAGATCGGGGCACTTCACTCGGTGTCCAAGCAGCTGTTTCCTTTGGACTCAATGCCATCGGTACTGTTTCCTCCGGTAACATGGCCGCTTCCATCGCTGCCTTTGCTGCCCGGGCCAATTTGGACGCATACGTATTCGTTCAAGAAGACATGCCGGAAGGAAAAATTCAGCCCATTGCCATCTATGGGCCGCATCTTAATCGGGGCGTAGGAGATTATGGCCAGCTGTATTTTAACGCCTTAGCCCTGGGGGAAAAACACGGTATTTATTTCATTAGCTCCGATAACCCCTTCCGCGTGGAAGGTCAAAAAACCGTAGCCTACGAAATCCTAGATCAATTAGATTATAAGCCGCTCGATTTTATCTTTATGCCTGTGTCCA
This sequence comes from Bacillota bacterium, assembly GCA_012516165.1. Lineage (GTDB taxonomy): Bacteria > Bacillota > DTU030 > DUMP01 > DUMP01 > JAAYWY01. Next base: position 481 of record JAAYWY010000004.1, on the reverse strand, counting down.
GCGGTGGCAACATGGCCGCTGTAATCAAAGCTTGCGAAGAGATGGAAGCTCTGGGACTAATAAAAAAAGCTCCGATGATAATCGGAGTTCAAGCTGCTGGTTGCTGCCCCATTGCCAAAGCCGTAGCCGAAGGCAAAGAGCAAATAGAACATTTTGGTAATCCCAACACCATTGCCCATGCCATTTCCAATCCTATGCCACCCAGCGGCAACCGTATATTACGGAAAGTAAAAGAAGGGCGGGCTAACGTAATCACCGTAACCGAAGAACAAATCCTAGCTGCTCAAGCCTTCCTCGCCAGCAAAGAAGGCCTCTTTGTCCAGCCGGCCGGCGCCGTTCCCGTGGCCGCTATTCAAAAATTGGCCAAAGAAGGCACCCTAAACCCGCAACATAAAGTAGCCGCCATCCTTACCGGCAGCGGCCTTAAAGATACCAGCGCCCTAGCTCACCATAACCTTAAAGCCGGTGCTGTTCCGGTTAC
>JAAYWY010000184.1 GCA_012516165.1 Bacillota bacterium | reverse complement strand
TTCTTCGTTTTTCCCTGCTCTTTTTAATGAATTAATTTCGCGCTTGAGGATTTGGATTTGTCGTTGGACCCAAAGCAGGTGCAAAAACCTTGTATAATCTGCTACTAACTCGGCGGCCTCACCTACCGGTGGCGGTTTAACCGCCAATTGAGCTAGAATGTTACGGGTGTCTTGATCTGGCATCATATTAGCTAACTCAGGTAAAGAAAAGTCGCTGCCGTTAGGGTCAAACAATGCTAACATGGTTTTTAGCACCGTCGCCTGAGGTAACTGACTCAAACAATCTACAGGAACACTGGCAGCAATAAGCGGCCTTATTTCTGGGTTAGCCAGAAACAAACTGCTTAACCCCATCAACGCGTCTGTTTCTGCTTGACGTGTCGCCGGAAGTAACGACGGTCTAGCCTTAGTTGTGATCGTTGGTTTTCGGAAGCCTACTTGCCCTTTTTCCTCTATTTGCTGCTTAATTTCAGCCCGCAGCGCTTCCTGGCTTAAGCCCAGTTTTTCGGCCACCTTTTTGGTATACTCTTCCCGTTCCACCAGGTTTTCTATACCTGCCAAATGAGGAACCATTGCTTTGGCAACGGCTAATCTGCCTTCTAATGTCCCGATATCATGTTTTTGGGTTAATTGGCGGAAATAGTATACCGGCAATGGCACCGCTTGCTCCACTAATGCCTTAAATGCCTCCGCCCCATGGCTGCGCAAAAAGTCATCAGGATCTTTCCCTACTGGCAACATAAGTACCTTTACCTGGCATCCTGCTTGACGCACCATTTGTAGTCCGCGCGCAGCAGCTGTTTGACCAGCAGCATCGGCATCATAAGCGATATTAATATTAGTGGTATATCGCTTGAGCAAAGCTATTTGTTCGCTAGTTAAGGCTGTACCCAAGGAAGCTACAGCAAAATCAAAGCCAAATTGATAACAGGCTAAGACATCCAAATAACCTTCCACAATTAATACCTTGTTTTCCCGTTCGATACCCGAACGGGCCTGATCTAAAGCATATAACAGGCGAGCCTTACGGTATATAGTTGTTTCCGGAGAGTTTAAGTACTTGGGCTCTCCGGGGCCCAGCACACGGCCACCAAAAGCCACCACCCGCCCTCGGACATCATGAATAGGAAACATCAATCGGCCACGAAAACGGTCATAGGCACCTGTTCCCTTAGGCCGAGGTATCGCCAGCCCTGCTTTTATTGCCACCTCTTGGCCTACCCCACTTTGTCTTAGATAATAAAGTAGGCTCTCCCATTTATCAGGGGCAAAGCCTAGGCCAAATTTCTGGGCCGTAGCCGTATCAATACCACGTCTGGCTAAATAAGCACGGGCTTCTGCTCCCAGCTCTCGGTGATAAAGGCACGACTGGAAGTACTTTTTTGCCAATTCATTGGCCCAGTACAATGCTTGCCGCTCTAACTTACGTTGTTCGTCAGCGGGGTCCAGCACCGGGACTGCCAAATGAGCCCGCTCAGCCAACAGGCGGACTGCCTCAGGAAAATCTACAGTTTCCCTTTTTTTGATAAACTCAAACACGTCCCCGCCCACGTTACAGCCAAAGCAGTAAAACATCTGGCGTTCTCGGTTCACAGTAAAAGAAGGCGTATCTTCGTTATGAAAAGGGCACAGTCCGACAAAATTCTGGCCTACTTTTTTTAATCGGACATATTCCCCTATAACCGCCACAATATCGGAAGCGGTGCGCACCTCTTCTATAAACTCATTGGTAAATATACCCCGACCCATTAGTCCCACCTACCTGTTTATTACTTTTCGGCAGATAGATGGGATTTCCTGCTTGCCTAGTCTAACCCTGTCGATAAAGATTTTCATCTTTTTTCCATTATACCCTGCTTACTGGGAAAATATTCTAGTGGCTTTGACAACAAATATAACTAGGACACTGTTGACAATAATGCTTAATAGGTAAAATAGTGTCGAGTTTTGTACAACGCAGTACCACCACACTATCAGTACCCTTTAGAAAACGTATCGTTGGTTCAAGATACAAACAGTGTTTTTCGGCCATGAGCTCAGGGATACTGCACTGATCACAAATATGAGCGTTTTCGGCCCCAGCAACAAATTCCACATCTCCAGCCAGACAACGGTAACGCGGGCCGGTTATATTCCCCGGAACCACAATAATTCGAAAGATGCAAGCTGTTCTCACCGTTGCTCCCCCTTTCTACCTCTCCTTGGTCTATGAGCATCTTATGGTATCCAGGATGGTAATATGTCGGCCGCTCTAATTAATCCCAAAACAGTCTATCGCCAAACGAGCGGGGAAAAAAGCAACGTAGAAACTCAGTTTTAGCAAAACGGTCAGTCATACCAGCAATATAATCGCACGCAGCCCTTGGTACATCTCCACCAGCAAAATGTATGTATTCCGGTGGCAACTCATGGGAATGAGCTAAAAAGTAAACATACAACTCCTCCACTAAATGACAGACTTTGGCCTCTTCTTTCTTGGCTTTGGAACCGATATAAACACGGTCAAATAAAAAATCGCGCAGTCGATTAGTAGCCTGTCCCACCACCTGGCTCATTTCGATACAGCCGCGTTTACCACTGGTTTGAATGACATCGGTAACCATGGTATTGATACGATGACTATGGGAATCGCCCAATACTTGAACTACCTCAGCCGGTAGATCAGAAGCAGCTATGATCCCTGCCCGCAGGGCATCGTCAATATCATGATTAATATACGCAATACGATCAGCCAAACGTACAATGGCTCCTTCTAATGTACTTGGACAAACTGGTCCTGTATGGTGAACAATACCATCGCGAACCTCGAACGTTAGATTTAACCCGGATCCTCCTTCCAGGACATCCACCACCCGTAAGCTTTGTTCGTTGTGGCGAAAACCCCCAGGGAATACCTTATTTAATGCCTCCTCCCCAGTATGGCCAAAAGGAGTATGCCCCAAATCATGGCCCAAGGCAATAGCCTCGGTCAAATCTTCATTGAGACACAAGGCCCGAGCAATGGTACGAGCGATTTGAGCTACTTCTAAGGTATGCGTAAGACGGGTGCGGTAATGATCGTCTTCCGGTGAGATAAACACTTGGGTTTTATGTTTCAGCCGACGAAAAGCTTTGGAGTGAATAATCCGATCCCGATCTCGCTGAAAACTAGTGCGTACGCTGCATTCTTCCTCGGAACGAATCCGCCCGCGGCTTTTAGCCGCTAAAGTAGCTAGCGGTGAGAGTTCGCGGGCTTCACGAATCTCGGCTTCTTCGCGAATCAGCACTATCCTTCCCCCTAATTCCCAATATTAATATTGGTGTGGAGAAAGCCCGCGTAAGGCGCGGGCTTTCTCTTTTTATTTCTTACGGTTCTTAAGCTCGGCACGCGCTGCTGCTAACCGGGCCACTGGTACTCTAAAAGGCGAACAACTCACATAGTCGAAACCAGTCCGATGACAAAAATCGATGGATTCTGGATCGCCACCGTGCTCACCACAAATACCAATGTGGAGTTCACTGTTAGCTGATCTTCCTTTTTGCACTGCTAAAGCAATAAGTTGGCCCATTCCTTCTTGATCTAATACGGCAAAAGGATTTTCCTTCAAAATCTTTTGGTCTATATAAGTTGGGAGGAACTTACCCTCGGCATCGTCCCGACTGAAACCAAATGTAGTTTGGGTCAGGTCGTTGGTACCAAACGAGAAGAAATCGGCATGGGCAGCAATCTTATCAGCTACTAAGCAGGCACGCGGCAACTCAATCATGGTACCTACTTTGTACTCAAAGTCTACCTTCTCACGCTGCTTGGTCTCCTCGGCTACCCGCACCACAACTTCGCGCATTAATTCCAGCTCGGCAGGTATCCCCACCAGCGGGATCATGATCTCCGGATACACCTCTACTCCTTCTTTGACCAATCGGCTGACAGCATTGAAAATAGCTTGTGCTTGCATCTCGTAAACATCAGGGAAAGTTACACCTAAACGACAACCACGATGCCCCAACATAGGGTTGAACTCGGCTAAAGCACGAACTTTCCTTAGAAGTTCCTGTAACTGGCTGAGGCGAGCTGGATCCTTTTTGGTAACCCGAAGTTCTGTAATCTCTACCAATAAGTCTTCTATTTTCGGCAAAAACTCATGCAGGGGCGGATCCAACAGCCGAATAGTTACTGGATAACCGGCCATAGCCTTTAAGATCCCATAAAAATCCTCTTCCTGGATGGGAAGCAGCTTAGCCAAGAACTCACGCCGACCCTCTGGTGTACCAGCTAAGATCATTTCTTGCACAATCGGTAAGCGGGAGGGTTCCATAAACATATGTTCGGTACGGCAAAGACCAATACCAGTAGCGCCAAAATTCCGGGCCTGGGTAGCATCGCGGGGAGTATCGGCATTGGCACGTACGCCAAGCGTCCTAATCTCATCAGCCCAGGCAAGAATGGTTTCAAAATCGCCCGTAAGTTCAGGCTCGATCATCGGTACCGCCCCTAGCATCACCCGCCCAGTAGCACCATCAATAGTAATAATATCGTCTTTTTTAACGGTGATATTATCTACCGTGAAGCACTCGTTCTCGGCATCAATTTTAATGGCTTCACAGCCGCAGACAGCTGGTTTACCCATTCCGCGGGCCACCACTGCGGCATGGCTAGTCATGCCACCACGGCTGGTAAGTACTCCTCGCGCTGGAACTAAGCCATGAATATCATCTGGGGTAGTCTCCGTACGCACCAAGATAACAGCCTCACCATTATTGCCCCGCACCTCTGCTTCGTCAGCGGAAAAAACCACTTTCCCTGTAGCCGCCCCAGGCGACGCTGGCAGCCCCGTAGCTAATACCTCTACTTGGGCCTCAGGGTCTATACGCCGGTGCATAAGTTGGACTAATTGGGCCGGATCTATCCTCAGTAAAGCTTCTTCACGGGAAATTTTCCCTTCGCGTACCATATCTACTGCCACTTTGACAGCTGCCGCCGCTGTACGTTTACCGGAACGGGTTTGGAGAATATATAGTTTCCCTTCTTGTACGGTAAACTCAATGTCCTGTAGATCACGATAATGATCTTCTAACAGCTCGGCCACACGATGAAACTCATCGTATACCGCTGGGAATTCATCTTTAAGATGAGCTATGGGTTCAGGGGTACGAATACCAGCCACCACATCTTCTCCTTGAGCATTAATGAGATACTCGCCGTAGAGAACATTTTCGCCAGTGGCCGGATTACGGGTAAAGGCCACACCGGTACCAGAAGTCTGGCCCATATTACCAAAGACCATGGTCTGGATATTCACAGCCGTGCCTAGGTCATCGGGAATTTTGTTAAGGCGGCGGTATACTTTAGCTCGCTCATTATTCCACGAAGCAAAAACAGCATGAACAGCAGCCAAAAGCTGATCATAGGGATCTTCGGGGAAACTATCGCCCACGTGTTCTTGGTAGATAGCTTTAAACTGTTGCACCAACTCTTTTAGATCTTCAGCCGTAAGGTCGGTGTCTAGTTTAACTCCTTTGGCTGCTTTGAGATCCGTCAATGCCTGCTCAAACTTTTCCCCGGGAATTTTCATGGCCACATCGCCAAACATTTGTATAAACCTCCGGTAACAATCATAAGCAAAGCGTTCGTTACCGGTTTTATCAGCTAGACCCTGGACACTTTTATCAGTTAACCCTAGGTTTAAGATAGTATCCATCATACCAGGCATGGATATGGGAGCCCCAGAGCGCACTGAGACCAACAGTGGATCAGAAACATCACCGAACTTTTTCCCCATGGTCTGTTCTAAATATTGGATTCCTTGGCGTATTTGGTCCTCAAGGCCATCGGGAAATTGTTCACCCTGCTGGTAAAAGGCCAAGCAAGCTTCAGTAGTAACAATTATGCCCGGCGGCACCGGCAGGCCAATCCTGGTCATTTCCGCCAAGTTGGCTCCCTTACCACCTAGCAGATTTCTCATATCAGCATTACCTTCGGTAAACTTGTAGACAAACTTAGTCACACATTTTCCCCCTTATTAATTAGTTGCATGATTTTAGTTGCAATTTCTTCCACTGCCATATTAGTAACATCTAGCACTGGGCATTTTAGTTTAGCCATTATTTCTTCAGCATAGGCAACTTCTTTACTTATTCGCTCGGGACTAGCATAGTCGGCATTTGGCTCCAGGCCCATAGTTTTAAGCCGCTCTTGCCTTACTTCCACTAGTTTTTCGGGCGATACCGTGAGACCAATTATTTTTTCTGGCGGCAGAGCAAATAACTCTTCCGGAGGGGATACTCCTGAAATCAATGGCAGATTAGCCGCTTTAATTTTTTGATTAGCTAAATAAAGAGATAGAGGGGTTTTGGAGGTACGAGAAATACCAATGAGTACCACATCGGCCCAAACTAAACCGCGGAAATCCTTGCCGTTGTCGTACCTCACCGCAAACTCCAATGCTTCGATACGCTCGAAATAATCCTCGTCTAACCGGTGTACCAAACCCGCTTGAAGTTTGGGCGGTCCTGGCATTATAGTACCTAAGGCTGTAAGCACAGGCCCCATAATATCCACTGCGCATAGGCCATATTTTTGTGCTCCCAAAGCTACGGCCTGACGCAACTCTGGCAGGACAAAGGTATACACTAAAACGCAATTCATTCCCTTGGCCTCACGGAGCACTTCCTCCACGTGAACCGGTTCAGCCACGAACGGTATCCGCCGTATCTTAGCCGGTGGAGAAACCTCAAATTGACTCAAAGCAGCTCGAACTACTAACTCTGCTGTCTCTCCTAATGAATCGGAGAGGATGAAGACTACCGGACGTTCTTCCTTGATATGTCATCCCCCCTCAGTTAATCTTTTCCCCGAACTCGGAGAACAATTTGGTGATAATACTCTTGGTAATACGGCCTAGTAGCTCTTGCTTGTCGCTTGGCCCACCAGGGCCACTTCCTTTACGCACCACCGGTAATGCCTCTACCTGATGAACGGTCAATTTGTGAGCCGCTGTAAAGATGCTCTCTTCTGGCGTAACTGTTATTACTTGGGGCACGCGGGTCATAATAAGTCCCACCGGGACATTATTAAGATCCGTCCGGCCCAAGCTTAAACGTAGCAGGTCCTGACGGGAAACCACCCCTGTCAGATAACCGTTTTCGTCCACTACAAATACCGTTCCTTGATCTTCGAGCATCATGGTTACCAGGGCATCGTAAGCGGTGGCTCCAGCTGACACCACTACTGGTGCAGCTTTCACGTCACCCACCCTGAGCTCCTTGAGATAGGATAGGGCTTCCATCTCTCCCTCGCCAATATACGTATATCCTACTCGCGGTTTAGCTTCTAAGATACCGGCCATGGTGAGAATGGTAAGATCAGGACGCAGGGTGGCTCGGGTCACATCTAGACGACTGGCTACTTCCTCGCCGGTGATCGGGCCCTCGGACTTCACAATCTCTACTATTTGCTTTTGTCGTGCCGTTAGCTGGATGACGCACCGCCCCCTCAACGTCAATATTACTATTGGAGATAATTCTCCTTGGGCAGGAAAAATCCTCTTTTCCTGCCCAAGGATTTACTTTTTCTTTAATTATCAGGTACTAGACGGCTAAAATCCGCCACAGACAAAGCCAAATCGCGCACAGCTTTAAGCAAAGCTAGACGGTTAGAACGAACTGCTGGATCTTCAGCCATGACCAAAACATCGGTAAAGAACCGATCCACCGGCGGAGCCAAGGTAGACAGTTGCTCTAATGCTTCCTGACCACGCTCTTGTTTTACCAACAACAAAATTGAGTCTTTCAGTTCCAAGTAATGTTGATACAGTTCCCATTCTGCTGCTTCAGTAAACAATTCTGGCTGAGGCTCGTTATCTTCTGCTTGCCGAGCTAAGTTGCCCACACGTATTAAAGCCTGAAGCATATCGGCAAAAAACGGTTCTTTCCTTAGCCGGGAAATAACCTCCGCTCGGCGATAGGCTTGGCTAGGATACTCCGGCAAAACAGCTAGCACAGCATCCACCACATCATAGCGAAAACCGCGGTCTTCTAAAACTATCCGCAACCGTTGGGTTAAAAAGTCTTGAACTTCGGCTGCCACCTGGGCTGCCGACTGCGGTAGCAGCTTTTGTTTTTCATATAATGAAGCGGCATAAGCTGCTAGCTGAGACAAGGATAAATCCAGTTCCTGATCTAAAATAATGTTAATGCACCCCGTAGCTAAGCGGCGTAAACCATAAGGATCTTCTGAACCAGTGGGTATTAAACCGGCACCAAAACTGCCAACAATAGTATCCATCTTATCGCTAAGGGCTAGCAGTGCACCACTTAACGTAGCTGGCAGTTCGTCGCCAGCAAAGCGGGGCAGATATTGTTCGGCAATAGCCTGAGCTACACTGGCATGCTCGCCCGATAACAAAGCATATTCGCGCCCCATAACCCCCTGCAATTCAGGAAATTCGTTGACCATATTAGTGGTCAAATCCGCTTTAGCTAAAAACGCTGCTCGTTGGACAAACGATGTGGCCATCTCATCCAAGCCTACCTGCTCTGCTAAAAACTTGGCTAGTGCCATAATGCGTTCTGTTTTGTCGTATAAGGTACCCAAGTTTTCTTGAAAAACAATATGCTGCAACCGTTGGACTCGTTCAGCCAGAGTTGCTTTCTGGTCTTCTTCAAAAAAGAACCTCGCATCGGCTAGGCGAGCCTTAAGTACATTTTCATTACCGATCCGAACCACATCCAGGTGATCAGCCGTACCGTTTCGGACAGCAATAAAGTAAGGTAGCAATTCCCCTTCTTGGTTAACCACCGGGAAATATCGCTGATGGTCTTTCATGGGAGTAACAATTACATCTGACGGCAATACCAAGTACTCAGGGTCAAAAGAACCTATCAAGGCCGTGGGATATTCCACTAAGAATGTTACTTCCGTTAAGAGATCTTCCGTCCACAAAACCCGGCCGCCCACTTCTTTAGCCAGGTCCTCGCCTTGCGCCTTGATAACGCTTTGCCGTTCCTGGGGTGATAGCATCACATAAGCATTTTTCAGGCAGTCTAGATACTCTGCCAAGTCTGATACTGCAAATGGTCCCGGTGCTAAAAACCGATGGCCAAAGGTGTAGCGATCACTTTTTATACCTTCCAGCTCAAAGGGGATCGCTTCCGAACCAAATAGAGCTAATAACCACCTAATTGGCCGTACAAATTTGATCTCTCGGTTTCCCCAGCGCATAGGCCTGGGAAAAGCCAAAGCACGCACTAAAGCTGGCAGCACTTCGGTCAGTACCTGCTGGACAGGGCGACCATGTTCGCGTTTGGTGGCAAAAACATACTCGCCCCCCTCTACGGTACGCACTGTTAGGGCAGAAAGTTCAACCCCCTGGCTTTTAGCAAACCCCTGGGCAGCACGAGTCGGCTGGCCCGCTGCGTCATAGGCTACTTTAGCCGGTGGCCCTTTTACCTCGTATTCGTAGGAGGCTGTTTCTTCGGCCAGATTACTCACTACCAAAACTAGCCGCCGCGGTGTCCCTAGCGTCTCAATGTCCGTATAGCTTAAGCGCATAACCTGAAATTTATCCGTGGCTAGTTCCTTCAGTTGGTTCAGGGTATCCGGCATAAGGCGAGCCGGTATCTCTTCACAGCCGATTTC
>JAAYWY010000183.1 GCA_012516165.1 Bacillota bacterium | reverse complement strand
TGGAATCCTTAATCTCTTTTTACTGCCGCTTATTATAATGCTCCCCCTCCTGATGCAAGGGGAGCTTAAACAAATAACCGCCCTTTTGATAGCTAATACCAATCTCCAATGGCTGGCCGGTTTAATCTTGGCTGCCATCGGTGCCGTCACCGCAGCTATGAACCAGGTACCTTCTACTGCTATCTCCAGGGAAGGGCGGCTTCTGTTTTGGAACTTGGTACTGCCTCTGCCACCTAGCACCCAGCTTATGGCCAAACTAACCTTTGCTCTTTCTCTCCAATGCCTAGCCGCCATCGTTTGGGCAGCGGTAGCCTATTTCTTCTTGCATTTATCGGGACTACCCCTACTGGCCGGGACAGCCCTGGGGCTGCTCGCCGCCTGGCCCCTGGCTGAAATAGGGCTTATGATCGATCTTACCTGGCCCCACACCCAGTGGACCGATCCCCAAAAAGCCATGAAGGGCAATTTTAACAGCCTTATAGGCAGCCTAGTCGGTTGGCTGGTAATCGCCCTGGGCGGATTTATCCTCTGGCTTCTTTACCGCGCTGTTGGCTCTTTTACCCTGCTTTATCTGGCCGCCGCTGTTTACTTTGCCGCTTTGGGTATTGTGCTGTATCGAGTTCTTGCAACCTACAGTACCCAGCGCTGGCCCCGGCTGTTATCATAAAAAATCCTCAACTGAGTCATCTGGACTCATAAATTTGTAATATGCTCCCAGCATGCCTAGATAACAGCATGGATCACGCAGGAAATGATACAACACTGTCCTAACAAGAAGCCGACTCAAAAACAACCATATAAAAAGCGAGACGCCATTGCAGGTGTCTCGCCAGCGGATCTTGTGGATTTTAGAGACTGGAGGATCTGTCGTGAACATATCTATTGGACATTTCCAATTGGAAATAGATGTCGCTAAAACAAGAGGTTTTTATCAAACACAGCCTTATGCTAGCCAAAAGTGTGATTGTGCCAGCTGTAGAAATTATGCAAAAGCCGTTGCCATACTACCAGCTACCGTAAAAAACCTTTTTGCCAGCCTCGGAGTAGATATTCACCAACAAGCAGAAGCAATGATTCCTTACAGGCTGGAAGATGGCCAGCTAATGTACAGTGCCTTTTATCATTTGGTGGGAGAAATCATCTCTTGCGTAAAGCCACATGAAAGCGCTAACATCGCCGACGATGTTTCGGTCTGGTTTTCTGCCGAGTGCGATTTAGTACCGGAAGGATTCCCGCCCCCAATAGTGCAGATGTTTGTTGATGCCAAACTTCCCTGGCTCCTGGATGAAGAGTGCACTTATTAGACACCAGGATTTTATAATCCGTGAGGTGATAATTATGAAATGGCAGCAGCTTAACACCCCTCAAGCCATAGATGAATTTATGATGCTTTACGGGCATTTTCACGACAGCTGTATCAAAGAAATTCGGATTTTGCCCCGCAGTACTTACAAGATTCGGTTTTTCACTGGCTATAGCAAATTTCATCTTGCTATTGGATCGGAATACGGCTGCCGTTTATAATGATAGCGGTAACCTTGGTAACGTCAAGAGGAGCTTCCGTGTTCCAGTGCAAATTAAAGGTCTGTTTTTGAGAGTTATGGCTTCCACCGCCACCTTGCAGCGAAATAACGCCAGCGGCAGTCTCAACTGCCATAGACATTTCGCTGGCCATGCACTCTTCTCCCGTGTAAGAACCGATAACTTGGAGCCCCAAAGGGCTAAGGGTTATATGCTCAAAGAGATGGCCTTCAACGGGAATGTCATTTGTTAAGATACGCATTTGACGACTGGTATCGCTTAGATTTGCGGCTACCTTCCAGCGGCCTTTCACACCGGAATAAACCGAGCCAGCATAGTAAAGAGTATAGCCATCAAGTTCCTCGGTGTCTATAGAAAAGATAGCTTCCTCATATTTATATACTGCATCGGAATAGTCGTTTTCCTCGTGTTCAAGGAAGCGATAGTCCTTATCACTAAAGAGCTCCAATTCATAGTCGGGCTGAATCAATTTGCCGTCAGGTGTCATCAGAGAGAACGTAGCATCATTGCTCCCAAACTCTTTATACCAAAGATTGCCTATCTGAACATGCAGTTTTCCATTGATAATACCAATATTGGAAATCCATTGGTCGTCTTCGCCATGGGGCATTGGGGCATAATTGCCGGGTGTAAGGACCACTGTCAAATCGCTAAGGTCGTCCGGTAAGTTCGAGCCGCCCCAAATCTGGCCTCCACGTATGGATACAGTTTTAGCCTCCTTAATGTCCGACAGGGATATAGAAACCGGCTCCTCATATGACCTTTTATCAAAATATATGAGGAAGCTGCCTAATTCCAACGGATCGGACAGCGGTGAATCCGAATCGGCTGTAATATTGAATTCATAATATATGGTATTGGTCTCCTCATCAAAGTAGAGCATTTTTTGCTTGTAAGCAAAGCTAGCGACAATTTCGTCTGTTTGTCCCTTTGCTTCCTTTTGTGCTTGCGTATTTATTTTCACGGTAAACCCGTCCTGGAAATCAGTTTGCTCAGTCAGTCGGTTTTGCCCACTTACATCTTGAAGAGACAGATAGACAACCGCCATATTGTCGTATTTTTGTGCGCCAATGACCTCCATACGGATTCCCTGATCTTCACAATATGCCTCGACAGGCTCAACAATTTCACCAAAGGAGGGATTAAATTTTTCGATAAACCAATCAAAGCCACCCAGTGACGCAGCCGCTGCGGTGACAACCAACATCACCGACAAAGCTAACGCTGCAACTGCGGACATTGACCAGCGCACCCGGCACGGTGCAGTGCGGGGAATTTCCTCATTCAACCGCCTTTTAACCTGTCCGGCAAGCTTACCGGCATCAACAGTGATTTGTGAAAGTGCGTCATGTATATCTTGTTCGTCCCTATCAAATGTTCTCATATTTCGTCTCCTTTCCATATTGCCCGGCGGTCAGATAGGCCGCCAGCTTCTTTTTTGCCCGCTCGTATCGTTTGCGCAAGGTAGCAGGAGAGCACCCTAACAGTATGGAGAGTTCCTTATAGCTCTGTTCTTCCATTATTCGTCCATAAAGTAAGGCTCGCTCTTTCGGTTTAAGCCGCCGTAGGGCGCAGAGTATCTCGTCACTCAGAGCCGTATCATTAGCAGGCGAAACTGTTTCAACTCGAATTTCATTAAAAAATAACAATCTGCGTTTTTTCAGTTGGTTTAAGCTGCGATTGTATGTGATTTTATACAGCCATGCAGAGAGATTACTGCCGTCAAAAGTTGTACGGTTTTGATAAGCCGAAAGAAAAACCTCTTGCACCACATTTTCCGCTTCATGGTAGTCACATAAGATAGCAGTTGCATATCTAAGCAGTTTTTCACCGTAAAGATTGATTACCTCTTCCAGCTCATCTTCTCCGCCGACGGCAAACCGATGCCCCACCTCTGTATCACTCATGGGCTTCCTCCTTTCAGCGTTCATCAGCCGACTGTACCCTTATAACAGTTCGAATAACAGTTTTGTGACATA
>JAAYWY010000022.1 GCA_012516165.1 Bacillota bacterium | reverse complement strand
CTTAGATAAAAAAGAAACTAGATGGGCCACACCGAATATCAAATTGCTTGTATTCGAAGCCTGCATGGTTTTTCCATTCAGGCGTAGTTCTATCTTGAGGTTTTCCGGGTTTGGTATTTCATCTTTGGTAACCAGCCAGGGACCCATGGGGGCAAATGTATCCAGGCACTTGCCTTTCATCCATTGTCCGTCACGCATCTGCAGGTCGCGAGCGCTGACGTCGTTGAAATTGGTATAGCCAGCCACATAATCGAACGCCGCATCTTCGCTGATATTATGAGCACAGCGACCAATAACCACCGCCAATTCGGCTTCGTAATCCACTTGATCGGTTAAATCGACGGGCAAGATAATATTCTCCTCCGGTCCGATAACAGCGTTGGCATATTTGCCAAAGATAACCGGCTCTTTCGGCAGCGGCAAATTGCTTTCCTCGGCATGGTCGCGGTAGTTTAAACCGATACCGATCACCTTGTTAGGGTTAGGAACCGGTGCGTTAAACCTCACCTGATCTAACGGTATGCCTGCTTCTTGTAGCCATCCTTTCTCGGTTCGCGCCTTTTGCTCTACTTGAAGTGCATACTCCACCCCCTGCTCCCAGGCCAAGAACGTCTTCATGTCACAACCCACCGGTAAATAATGGTTCTTACCAATAGCCTCCATACCCACCAAAAGGTCCACCACATGGTCGCTTACAACTATGCCGATACCAACTTGACCTTGATAGCTGTAGGTTACAAGTCTCATACCTGCACTCCTTTCTAATTGACTTCAGATTTCATATTCCATAAGGAAGGATCCTTTCCCTGCCAGGGACCAAAAGGTGAAAAACTTTGTAGCGTTATGGCACACTGTGTCATAACGCTACAATTTTGTCTCCCTTAGCGTGGCAAAACACCCCTTCGTTTAATGGGTTAAATATAGTGCCCTACAATGATACAACCATAAACCCTTTAGCACGTTTTATATGGTTTTTAAGGTGGCATAATTATTGCATATATTAATGTTGTTAAGAAGCACGCAGGAGGTGTTCTCTATGGAAATCCGCAGTTACGATAGTATCAAAGTGGGCGAAAAGGCCAGTTTCACTAAAACCGTAACCGAAACCGATATTATACAGTTTGCTGGTATTTCGGGAGACTTTAACCCGGTACACATTAACAAGGAATTTGCCAAGAACAGTATGTTTAAAGAACGCATTGCCCATGGAATCCTTACTGCCAGCTTTATCTCGGCAGTAGCGGGTACTCAGCTCCCTGGTCCTAATTCCATTTATTTGAAGCAAGTACTTAATTTCACTGCTCCTGTTAAAATCGGCGATACCATTACTGCCACTGTAGAAGTAATCTCGAAGCGAGATGATAAACACCTTATTACGCTGGACACTACTTGCACCAACCAACGAGGAGAAAAAGTTATTACTGGTGAGGCTCTAGTAAAAAAGCCCGACTGATGTCCTAGGCCTCAAAAGATCCATAATTGTATTACAGGAGGGAAAGGTAATGGGTTTCAAAAATATTATCCTCGAACGCGAAGAAGATATTGCTGTTATAACTATTAACCGGCCCAAGGTGCTCAATGCTATAAACCGCGAAACTGTCGATGAGCTTCAAGCTGCTTTTGAGGAAATAGAACAAGATACTGCTATTCGAGCCTTTATTATCACCGGTAGCGGCGAAAAGGCTTTTGTGGCTGGTGCCGATATTAACGAATTCACCGGCCTTACCCCAGAGGAAGGACGTCTTTTGATGCAGCACGGGCAGAGTGTATATAGCTACTTAGAACATATGGGAACACCCAGCATTGCTGCTGTCAATGGTTATGCCTTGGGCGGCGGTTGTGAGATGGCTATGGCCTGTGACCTTAGAATCGCCTCGGCGAACGCCAAGTTTGGTCAGCCTGAAACCAAGCTCGGCATCATTCCCGGTTGGGGCGGCACACAGCGGCTAACCCTGCTTGTCGGTAAAACCCATGCCAAAGAGCTCATTTATACTTCTCGTTTTATCGGCGCCGAAGAAGCAGCGGTAATTGGTCTGGTAAATAAAGTGGTGCCCCAGGAAGAACTGCTAAAAACCGCCAAAGATTTAGCTCACCAAATTGCGGCCATGCCGCCCATAGCTATTCGGATGGCTAAGTTAGCTATCGACAAAGGCAGTCAGGTGGACATGGACACTGGCCTGAACATCGAAGCCCAAGCGTGCGCCCTTTGCTTTGCTACTGAGGATAAGATAGAAGGATGCAAGGCTTTCTTTGAAAAACGCCCTGCTAAGTTCCAAGGAAAATAGTTTATCAGACTCTGTGAAGAGGTGACTTAAATGGCTATTCAGTTTCTTTCCGCTGATGAAGCTGTCAAAATTATTAAAGATAATGCCACCGTGGCTGTAGAAGGTTTTGCTGGTAACGTCTTTCCTGAAGAAGTGGCCCTTGCTCTGGAAAAAAGGTTCCTTGAAACTGGTTGTCCCAAAAATCTGCGGGTAATTCACGCCGCTGGAATTGGTGACGGCGGCGAACGGGGAATGAACCATTTTGGTCATGAAGGCTTAGTGGAAGAAGTAATCGCTGGACACTTCAATCTCGCTCCTAAACTCGCTCAACTTTTGGTAGATAATAAGATCAAGGGGTATAACCTGCCCCAAGGAGTTATCTCCCAACTGTTTCGCGAGATTGCCGCTCACCGTCCGGGTGTTATTACCCATGTGGGACTAAAAACCTTCGTAGATCCCCGCCTAGAGGGGGGTAAGGTTAACAAGATTACCACCGAGGATATTGTTGAAGTAGTCCATCTGAAAGGACAAGAATATCTTTTCTACCATGGTTTCCCTATTGATGTAGCCTTAATCCGCGGCACTTATGCCGACGAACAAGGCAACATTAGTCTCCAAAAAGAAGCCGATACCTTGGAAGTTACTTCCATGGCTACTGCTGCCCATAACTCGGGCGGCCTGGTGATCGCTCAAGTGGAAAAAATAGTAACAGCAGGAAGTCTGGATCCCAGATTAGTAAAAGTACCCGGATTCTTAGTGGATGTCGTAGTGGTGGCAAAACCTGAACACCATAAACAAACCTGGGTGGAAGATTTTAATCCCGCCTACTGTGGCGAT
>JAAYWY010000182.1 GCA_012516165.1 Bacillota bacterium | reverse complement strand
GCCGGGCCCTGTTCCCACGCTAACCGGCGAAACACCCGATCGCTGACCCCGGCCATAGGCCCCACTACCACTTTATTCTGTAGTAACAGCGGCTTTAGCCCGCCCATACTTTTTCCTCCCAGATGCTAAAAAGCCCCTTTATAGGGGCTTTTTAGCATCACTACTTTTCTTGTCCCCATTGATACGTTCGTAAAGCAGCCTCAGCCCTATCAGAGTGAGATCCAAGTCCACCCGCGATATAGTTTCTGACTGGGCTGCCACCAACGTACCAAGACCACCCGTGGCAATAGTCATGGCCTCTGCTTGTATCTCCGCACGGATCCGCCGTACCAAAGCATCTACCTGGCCGGCAAAGCCATAAACAATACCGGCCTGCATACTAGCCACAGTGTTTTTGCCGATAGCTCTCCCTGGATCCACCAGATCAATGCGCGGCAATTTGGAAGCCTTACTAAACAGAGCCTCTGTAGCCGTGAGAATACCAGGGGCAATAGCTCCACCTAGATACTCACCTTTAGCTGACACCACATCAAAAGTCGTAGCCGTACCAAAATCCACCACAATACACGGTCCACCATATAAGGTGTAGGCCGCCACGGCATTAACCACCCGGTCGGCCCCCACTTCTAAGGGATTATCATAGCACACCTTAATACCCGTATCCATACCCGGCTTAATCATAAGCGGTTCCTGGCCAAAATAGCAACGAGAAAGCTTTTCTAGAACACCAGTAAGTGGCGGCACCACCGAAGCTATGACCACTCCATCCACATCGCGGGGATCTAACCCCGAAATGGTAAAGAGCTGATATAAAAACAAGCCGTATTCGTCCTCGGTTTTAGTTCGATCGGTGCTCAAACGCCAACGGTTGAGTATATCAGGTCCTGACAACACACCAGCTGTAATATGGGTATTTCCCACATCTAATGCTAACAGCAACCCCATTGCTGCCTCCTGTTAGAGCCCGGCTTTAGCTCGGGCTTTGCTCTCAAAGCGCTCACTGCTCACAATAAAGCGCTCGTGTTGGCCTTGGCCGATTTTTTCTTTTTCATCGTAGGCCTCCACCTCAAACACCAACCGTCGTCCATCAACTTCTATCAAACGAGCGCGGGCCGTAACTTTCATACCCACCGGCGTCGCCGCCAAGTGCTCTATGTTTACCCGCGTTCCCACCGTAGTCCACCCGTCCGGTAGGCTAGCTTGTACTGCATCCCTGGCGGCGCCTTCCACAAGGGCCACCAGCATAGGGGTCGCCAGCACATCTACGCCACCGCTACCTAAGCTTTTGGCCGTATGCTCCGGTTTAACTTCCGCCGTCATTTCAGACGAAAGTCCTGTGTCGAGCTTAAACTCCATTTTTCCCTCCCCTTTCAGGCCTGCTGTGGTGCTGCCGGAAACGAGATCCGAAGTTCAGCTGCTTTAGTCTGGGAGTGCGGCTGTTCCGCTGTATCTTTAGTTGCCGCTTCTTGGCCCTCGTCCATTAGGGCAACAAACTCTTCGGCCTCTAAAGTTTCCTTCTCGAGTAAAGCCATAGCCACTTTGTCCAACCGATCACGGTTTTCCGTAAGCAAACTGGCTGCCTTGTTGTAGCAAATATCCATGAAGTGTCGTACCTCACGATCAATGGCAGATGCCACTTCTTCGCTGTAGTTACGGTCACGGGCAATATCCCGCCCCAAAAACACTTCTTCTTGTTTGTGACCAAAGGTAAGCGGGCCTAACTCTTCACTCATTCCATACTCAGTGATCATCTTTCGTACAATGCCGGTAGCTCGTTCCAAATCGTTTTGAGCTCCGGTGCTAACGTCATTAAAAGCCAACTCCTCTGCTACTCGTCCCCCTAACAGTTGAGTAACCCTATCAAACAACTCCGATCGCGTAAGATAATAGCGATCCTCTTTAGGAAGACTAAGAGTATAGCCGCCAGCCCGGCCCCGCGGAATAATAGATACTTTGTGAACTGGATCAGCGTGAGGTAAAAGATGCCCTACCACCGCATGGCCTGCTTCGTGATAGGCTACCAAGCGCCTCTCCCGTTCAGAAATCACGCGGCTTCGCCGTTCTGGGCCAGCAATAACTCTGTCTATTGCTTCTTCCAATTCATCCATACCAATGCGCCGTTTATTGCGCCGAGCCGCTAAGATTGCTGCTTCGTTTAACATATTGGCCAAGTCAGCCCCCGTAAATCCTGGCGTACGCCGAGCTAACACAGCCAAATCCACATCCTTATCTAGCGGTTTGTTGCGTGCATGGACCTTGAGTATAGCTTCGCGACCTTTAACATCTGGCTGATCAATAATCACCTGGCGGTCGAAACGTCCTGGCCGAAGCAGCGCCGGGTCTAATACGTCAGGACGGTTGGTAGCTGCCAAGATAATAACGCCCTCGTTAATACCAAAACCATCCATCTCTACTAGTAGCTGGTTCAGTGTCTGCTCGCGTTCGTCATGCCCCCCACCGAGGCCAGCACCCCGCTGGCGTCCAACAGCATCGATTTCATCGATAAACACCAAACAAGGTGAATTCTTCTTGGCCTGTTCAAACAAATCGCGTACGCGGGCAGCACCTACACCCACAAACATCTCTACAAAATCCGAACCACTGATACTAAAGAACGGGACCCCTGCCTCGCCAGCCACAGCCTTACCAAGCAAGGTTTTACCCGTACCCGGTGGTCCTACCAATAGCACGCCCTTAGGGATGCGGGCACCTAAATCAATAAATTTCTTTGGTTCTTTCAGAAACTGCACAATTTCCTGTAATTCTTCCTTAGCTTCATCGCAGCCTGCCACATCGTCGAAAGTAATCCGCGTCTTTTCATCTGCCGCATACATGCGAGCCCGACTGCGCCCA
Organism: Bacillota bacterium; assembly: GCA_012516165.1. Lineage (GTDB taxonomy): Bacteria > Bacillota > DTU030 > DUMP01 > DUMP01 > JAAYWY01. Next base: position 941 of record JAAYWY010000182.1, on the reverse strand, counting down.
AAAGACATCACTCGGTTGCCGCCACCCTGGGTTTGCTGCATAATAAACATCCAGACGCCTACCAGTAATATGATAGGCAGCAAAGTTGAAAGTAGCGTAGACCACCACGGCGGTCCCTGCACCGGTTTATAGTTTATCTCCACCTGGTGATTTTCTAATCTTTCTTCCAACCGTGCCGTATCGCCTAAAAAAGGCATGATAAAATGGGTACCGTCTTTGAGCACCCCATCCACTTCGGTATTAGAAATAGTAACTGCTGCTACTTCACCTTTATTTAGTAAGTTCATAAACTGAGTATAGTTGAGCTCCTTTTCCTGGGGAGCCGTGGTGGAAAAGTAGTTTATGACAGACAAGGCAACAATGATAAGCAGCAGGTAAAGGCTCATGCTGCGAAAAACACGGTTCAAGTCTGGCCCTCCTCTCATATCAGCCCCACTGTACCTCTTGGGTAACTGAGCCGACACTAGTTAATTGTAGCATATTTTCATAGAGGGGGCAACAAAACAAAAACTTTGCTGCACCTAGGGTTTGAGTATGGCAATGTAGGGCAAATTACGGTATTGTTCGTTATAGTCTAAGCCATATCCCACCACGAAATAATCGGGGATTTGAAAACCCACATATTTTACTGGTACTTCCACCTGTCGGCGAGAAGGTTTGTCCAGCAATGTGCAGATATTCAAGCTGGCCGGATGGCGGCTTTTAAGATGACGGTAAAGATAATCTAAGGTAAGACCAGTATCGATAATATCTTCCACTATAAGTACATGCTTACCCTCTAGACTTTCGTCCAGGTCCTTTAAGATACGAACTACACCTGAAGACTCCGTAGACGAACCATAGCTGGACACAGCCATAAAGTCAAAAGTAGCTGGCAGTTTGATTCGTTGGGCTAACTCACTCAGAAAAATCACTGCCCCCTTGAGCACTCCTACCAAAAG
>JAAYWY010000181.1 GCA_012516165.1 Bacillota bacterium | reverse complement strand
ATCTGCAACCTTGGGGTGGTAGGGGGATGATCCCAGTGGTGTAATAGGCTAGGAGGATGCGCATGCAGGAGCGAACAAAACGCAGAGATTGGCTGCTGATAGTAGCGCTGGCCCTGGTTCTGCGCTTGGCTTTTAACTGGCGGTTTGTACCTGATACAAAACATGCTGATATTGCCAGCATGTATCAATACTCGCTTAGGGTGGCCCAAGGCATTTATTACGGCGAGGGTGTTTATTGGCCACCGGGTTTTATTTTTTTGTCGGGAGCGTTGATCCGCTTGTTTGGTGCCAATCGTTACTGGACAGTGATTCGCTATGTACAAAGCTTGCTGGGAGCCATAAGCTGCGGGTTTGGCTATAGTATCGGCTGCTGTGCTTTTAATAGCCGGGCAGCTGGTGTGGTTAGCGGTATTTTGCTAGCGTTTTATCTGCCGCTTATTTATTATACTGGGCTGGCTTTTACTGAAACCTTGTTCCTTTTCTTTTTCTTGTGGTCAATATGTTGGTTATACCGATTAGCTCAAAGCAAAGATAAGAAAGACGCTATTTGGGCCGGGCTTCTTTTAGGCTTGGCTACTTTGACCAGGCCGGTTACTTTGCTGGTGCCGGTGCTGCTGCTACCTTGGTATTGGCTTATTTGGGAACGTAAGTGGAAGCTGGTGCTTAGCCGTGTGGCTATAGTAATGGTGGTACTTTTTCTTACTTTGCTGCCTTGGACTATACGTAATTGGATGGTCACCGGTGACTTAGTATTGGTGGACATGAACGGTGGTGTTAATTTTTATATTGGGCATAACGAACGGGCTACTGGGACGTGGATGGATCTTGGTCAAAAGACTAACCCAGTGATTTTGTTAGGCGGGTCGCCGGAGGCAGGAAAACTTGGCTATCGCCGGGGGTTAGAGTTTATTGTAACGCACCCCCGCCAGGAATTAGCACTGGCGTGGCGTAAATTCGTTTGGTTTTGGACGAAACCGTCCGATTGGTACATCACCCGCTATGCCCAGAACAAAGGGATACCCCATCTGGAGCCTCCTTTTTGGGGAGTGTTGGCGATCTTAGGGATAGTACTCACTAGGCGTCGTTGGCAGGGTACGTTGTTTTTAATTTTATTTGTACTCTACTACAATGCTACCATTGTGGCTATATATTATGCATCGCGCTATCGGTTGATAGTGGAACCGGTGTGGCTTATTTTGACAGCTGGTGGAGTGGTGGAGCTGTTCAGTAGGGTCTATTTCTATAGGAAGTGTAATATTGTAAGTAGGCAATAAGTAAGGCTTGCAAAATATCTGTTCGTGTGCTTCTTTTTTATGGTACAATGTAGGCAGCATTTACCTGAGATCGCGGTACACACATCAGGCGGTAATCTGGCGTGTTGTTAAGTGAGCGACGAAACCTGGGCGAATTTAAGTACCGTGAGAACCACGGAAATTTAGGCCTGCCGCAGCATTACCGTGTGTGCTGATGAAGCAGGAAGCCCCTGCCCTAATAATTATAAAAAGAGGGTAAGGGTAGTTCACTTTAAAATAGCGAGGGTGAACCCTATGCAAAAAAAGAAACATTTGGTACTATTACTGGCTGTTGTCTTGGTATGTGTTATTTTGGCTTTTAAAGTTCCAACCTTGGTCCGTGCTTTTGCTGGGCCCGACCAAGATTTGCTCCGCTTGGTAGAGGTTTTAAGCAGGGTGAAGGAGTCTTATGTGGAAGAAGTACCAACGGAAAAGCTGATTGAAGGCGCACTTAAAGGGATGGTAGATTCATTAGGCGATCCCTACTCCACTTATCTTAATGCCGATGACTATCGGGAGTTTAAAGCTAGCACCAGCGGTACTTTCGGTGGAGTGGGTGTAGTAATAACTGCCCAGGAAGGTTATGTCACGGTGGTATCTCCTATTAAAGGAACGCCCGGCGAGCAGGCGGGCCTAAAGCCGGGAGATCGTATCCTTAAAGTGGATGGCAAAGATGTTCGCGGCCTGGATGTGGAGTCGGCCAGCCGTTTGATTTTAGGTGAACCAGGAACTCAAGTTGTCTTGGAAGTGGAACGAGAAGGTGAAAAGCTAACGTTTACTATTACCCGTGAATTTATTGAAGTAAATCCGGTAGAGTGGAAAATGCTCCCGGACAATATAGGATACATTAGATTAACTAACTTTAACGAACATGCCGGAGAACGTTTACAGGAAGCCTTGATGGCACTGACCAAACAAGGTATGCAGGGTGTAATCTTAGATTTACGGGGCAATCCCGGCGGTCTTTTGAGCCAGGCGCTGGAGGTGGCGCAGCAATTTGTCCCTGCAGGACCGGTTGTTTATGTAAAGGAGCGGGGGTTAGAAGAACCCCGGGTTCTAAACTCCAAGTTAAAAGCTGCTCGTTGGCCGCTGGTGGTATTGGTGGATGGTGGAAGCGCCAGTGCTTCTGAAATTGTAGCTGGAGCGGTGCAGGACCGCAAGGCGGGTATTTTGGTGGGAGAGAAAACTTTTGGTAAAGCTACTGTGCAAGATGTATTTAGCTTAAGTGATGGCGGGGCGCTGAAAATTACCATTGGCCGCTACTTGACTCCAAGTGGGCGCGATATTAACAAAGAAGGAATTGTGCCGGATATAATAGTACCAACGCCTAAAGAACAGCAGTTACCAGCACTACAGCTAAAACGTGTCCTGGTGCCAGGTACTGGCGGCTTGGATGTGGCCGAACTGCAGCAACGCTTAAAGGTGCTAGGCTACAATATCCCTGAAGTGGACGGCATTTACAGCGGCGAGACGGTGGAAGCAGTAAAGAAACTGCAGGAAAAAAGCGGCTTAGCGGTTACAGGGCAGGTGGATAATAATACCTTAGCCAGTCTAAATAAGCAGCTTGCAGCTCTCAATGAAGAAGATCCTCAACTGCAAAAAGCGGTGGAGGTTTTGCAGGAGCAAATAACCAAGAAAGTGAAACAAGCAGCATAAAATATGGGGTGCGACTGCGCCCCTATTCCAATTACTGCCCCTAAAAGAAAATGTAACTTAGTGCTATAAAGCATTAAATCAGGTAAAAGGAGGACATCAGGGTTATGAAACGAACAGTGCGGTTTATAACCACGGTCTT
>JAAYWY010000180.1 GCA_012516165.1 Bacillota bacterium | reverse complement strand
GGAAGAACTAATCAGAGGGACTACATGCATGCGGCTGGAATACTTAATGATATCAGCCTCGCTGACAATACCCACCACTATATCATCTTCGTTTACCACTGGCACTCCACTAATATTATGGCTGGCCATAAGGTTTATTACCTCAGCAATGGAATTCTCTGGCGTTACCGTGATCACCGGGCTAGTCATAATCTCTGACGCAGTCACCTGCATAACCATTCCTCCTTCCTTGAAATTTAATAGTCCTACTATTTCGTCAATAATTTTGCCTCGGTTTCCCTTTCTTCCTGCCGCCCCTGTTCATAATTACGACTTATCTTGTTCTAAATATTTATTCGCTCTGTACAACTTTAAATCCTTCATCAAATATCAAAAACCAAGATGAATACCTGGTTCTCTCTGTGTCCGTCCGTTTACGGGCCAGGACAGAGCCTGGCCCCTACAAGCGGGGTTGCTTCCGGGGATTTGTTGTCTTTATCTTTAGTTAATGCAGCGTTTTTAATACCTCATCCGTCTAATATATGAAGCGCTTCAAGACACATAACTAGAAAGGAGCAGGACAGATGATCATAGAATAAGTTCTTACCGCTGAAAAGGAGCAAAGAAAATTGATTGATGAAATAAACTTTAAGCGAGCTAAAAATGGGGATGGAGAAAGCTTTTATAAGCTGTTAGAACCGATAAAAGACAAGCTCTATCGAGTAGCCGTTATGTATACACGAAATGAACACGATGCCTTAGATTGTGTTCATGATTCGATCGTAAAAGCTATGCAATCCATTGACAAGCTAAAACAACCACAATACTTTAGTACCTGGATTACTCGTATTACCATCAACACCTGTAAAGATTACTTAAGGCAAACTAAAAACGTTAAGCCACATGACATGGCAGAATTCGAAAACCAATTAGTTTACCACAGCAATGTCCATATAGAAGAAAATATGGTTTTATATAGTGCTTTAGATAACCTAACCGAAAACGAAAAGGAACTAATTGCCATGAGATATATGAACGATATGAGCACCAAAGATATTGCCCAAGCAACTCAAGCCCCTTTGGGCACTGTTAGAAGTAGGCTTAGTAGGACCATAAAGAAATTAAGAGCATACATGGAGGCGTAATAAAAATGCAAAGCATGGATTTAGATAAAATTAAAGTATCATCAAAACTTGATGATACTGTTAGAGCGGCCATTAAAGAAGGATATCGGCAAAAAGCCCAATCAAAAACAGCCGGTAAACGGAAAAAACAAATAGCAGCAGTAGTAGCAACGGTAATAATCGGAACCACGGCCTTGGGTCTGGCCTTTCCGACCCAAGCCAGGGAAATACCTGTTATCGGTAATGTATTTGCTTATTTAAGCGAATACACCAACGGAAACTATGCTGAGTATAAGGATTTTTCCAAGTCACTTGACATGGTTAGAGAGCATAAAGGCATTAAAATTACTTTAAATGACGCCATCTACGATGGAACAACTATTATGCTAACATACACCTTAGAAACTGAAGAAGACTTAGGTGATGAAATAATTGTTGATGATTGGCTACACACGAAAGAACATATTAGTGGGATGACCGGAAGTAGCGGCGTTCACAAAGTGAGGGACAACACCTATATTGGTTTTATTAGACTGTCTTTCAGTGAAGCTTATGATGAACTTAATGTTAAATACAAGATTGACCGGTTGCTTAACTACAATAATGACTTTGATATAAAGGGAAACTGGTCCTTTAATTTTAACGTCAAGAAAACCGACACTGACATTTTAATAGCTAACAAAAGCGTTACCCAAGAAGGAGTATGTATAAATGTAGAAAAGATAACTTTTACCCCTATGTCTACCATTATCCATTATAGTCAACAGATTCCGGAAGAAGTGCTGGAAGGATATTTTGGTGCATCTACAGTGCTGGTAGAAGTCAAAGATGATTTGGGTAATATCTATTCCGGCCAAGGAAATGGCGGCTCGGGCACGAAAACTCTTATGAACTGGACATCTACCTATGGAAAAATTGATCCGAAGGCTACTAAGCTTAGTATAACGCCCAAGGTAGAATTTGAAGTATTGGGGGAAAATGGCCAACGGATAATCGGTCCCCACATCCTCCAAAGTGATGAACAGGAAGTATTGGATTACCTAAGGAAAAAAGGCACCATGCCTAAAGAGGTAATCTTAGATGATATTGTTATTGATTTGAAAAAATAGCGGTGCAGCATCACGTAGGGGCG
>JAAYWY010000179.1 GCA_012516165.1 Bacillota bacterium | reverse complement strand
GGGCGCTTGCGCCTTTTGGGCGATCTCGTAGCGACGCGAACTCCACCCTTATGAACGAGCTCGGCTGTGCTCGGGCCGCTCCAACTCGCCCCTTTGGGGCTCAGACATGCGTCGCTTCCTCCCTCGCTACGCCTCGCTCTCTTAACTTAGGTCGTAATGCGTTGCTACGAGATCGCCCAAAAGGCACGGCACAGTAGTAACTAAATTAGTCTTGAGCTGTAGGGACTGTTTTTTGTACCGGCCGCGGCCTATTCTTCAGCCCGTGCCGCTGGAAACCGGGCGACCGCCGAGGATCGCCCTACACGAGCTTCTTGGCCGCCTGTACCAACTTGTCCCTAATGGGCAGCCTATACGGGCAGCGCCCCTCGCATGCCCCGCACTGTTGGCAGGCATCTGCTTTTACCGCCAGCTCTTTATACAACTGCCGCGCTTCTTCCCCGCGCTCATAGCGGTCATACATACCTTCCAACCGGAATATTTCCCTTATATTCACCCCTTCCGGACAGGGCAGACAATACCCGCACTGTCGGCAGACCTTGGTCCCCAGCGCCTTGGCTTCTTGCACCAGCGTTTCAAACTCCGCCTTTGTAAGGGGCGCAAACCGAACCGCCGCGTCCACATTTTCCCTAAGCTCCCGCACACTTCCCATGCCCGGAATGCTCACATCCACCGCCTGGCTCAGCGTATAGCGCAGCGCCTGGGTTGGCTCTGTAATCACCCCACCGGCCAGCGGCTTCATGGCAATAACACCCACATCCAGCTTTTTGGCCAGCGGCAGCAGTGTTTTTTCGGCGGCAAAAATAAACCGGTCCAAGATATTAACGGGCACCATCACTGTATCAAATTCGCCGGTCTGTATCGCTTTCTGCAAAAGGTGGGGATTATGGCCCGTAATGCCGATAAACCGCACTTTTTTAGCCTGCTTAGCTTCCTTTAGCGCCGCCAGCGCCCCGTCCGGTGCCAGCACCTGCTCTAAATCCGCCTGTTCATCCACCCCATGAAGCTGATAAATATCAATATAGCCCGTCCCAAGTTCCCTAAGGCTGTGCTCCACATCGGCCCGTGCCCCAGCCGCGCTGCGCTGGGGTGTCTTGGTGGCCAGGTACACCTTATCCCTTTTTCCCGCCGCTTTAAGCGCCGCTCCAATTTTGGCTTCGCTGTCGCCGTATCCCCGGGCAGTGTCAATAAAATTAAGGCCCTGCTCCAGCGCCGCCTGTACCACCTGTATAGCTTCCTCCCATCCCCGATCGCGGATGGGAATACCGCCCAATCCCAAAACAGTAACCATAAGCCCCGTGCGGCCGAGGCGTCTGGTAGGAGGCAGCATCTTTCGTCCCCCTTACAAGATGTCAGCTCTGTATATTTTGCTCTATCCTAACAAAAAATATCAATGCCCTCTGCAAAAAAAGACGGAAGCTATGGCACTTGCCTTTGCGCTGGTCGAGGGGATAAGTAATATCAGGTAAAGATAAAAAGGAGGCCGTGCCAATGCGTACCGTACAAAAACCTTGGGGCCGTGAGCTTTGGTGGGCCCAAACCCCGGCCTATGTGGCCAAAATTTTAGAGATAAAAGCCGGAGAATCTCTATCCTTGCAGTACCACCGCCAAAAACTAGAGAGCATGTACTTTGCCGCCGGGAGCGGCAGCTTAGTTCTGGGGGAAAAAACCCTTAATATTGAGCCCGGCCTGACAGTTACCATTGAACCAGGCACCATCCACCGAATTATCGCCCATACCGACCTTACCGTCTTTGAAGTCTCCACCCCAGAAGTAGCGGACATAGTCAGAGTAGAGGATGCCTATGGCCGAGCCAAAGACCCATAAATCCCCAAAACATGGAGGTGATTATCTTTGCGCCACATTGCCGCCATTATGGCTGGCGGCCGGGGTGAACGCTTTTGGCCCCTCAGCCGCCAGGACTATCCTAAACAATTCCTTCCTTTAATAAGCGATAAAACCATGCTTCAAGAAACCGCGGCCCGGCTGACACCACTTTTTAATATAGAAGATATTTTTGTCGTAACAGGAGCCAAATATGCAGCCATTGTTACCGAGCAGCTGCCGGATTTGCCTTCCGCCAACCTTATTATCGAACCAGAGGGGCGCGATACCGCTCCGTGCATGGCCTTAACATGTGCCTATCTTTCCCACCGTTACCCCGGAGAGGATATAGTTTTGGCCGTACTCCCGGCCGATCATTTAATTACCAACCCAGACCTTTTTCGCCAAACCCTCTCTGGTGCCATGACCCTGGCCGCCGAAAAACCCGTTTTAGTCACCATTGGCATGAGCCCCAGCCGCCCCGAAACCGGTTACGGCTATATCAAATGCGGCCCCAAAATAAACTGGAGCGGCCGCCACTTTGCCTACCGTGCCCAGCGCTTCACCGAAAAGCCCGATCGCAAAATGGCCAAAACCTTTTTAGGGCAAGGCGGCTATCTGTGGAACAGCGGCATATTCGTCTGGCGGCTGTCCATTATCCAAGAGGCTTTCCGCCGCCACCTGCCGGAAGCGGCAGCACTCATGCCAGCACTCACCGCCGCCTGCGCTTTGTCCAGCGATAAACTGGCCAAAATCTTTCGCCGCCTGCCCCGCATCTCCATCGACTATGCCATTATGGAAAAAGCAGACAACGTCTGCGTTATCCCCGGCGACTTCGGCTGGGACGACGTAGGCACCTGGTCCGCCCTAACCCGGCTCCTAAAGAGCGACCCCTCCGACAACGTCACCCTCGTAAACAACAACCACCAAGTCTCCACCCAAGAACCTATCCTCCTGGGCTCCAAACGCTGCCTCGTAGCCGG
>JAAYWY010000178.1 GCA_012516165.1 Bacillota bacterium | reverse complement strand
CCACCATAAGGGAGACTTTGGCGCAGTCTTCTGATTGGGACAGATCCACTATTAAGACATTGCTACGCCGCCTCTGTGAGAAAGGCGTAGTTTCGACCACCAAAAAAGATGTGCTCTATTATGCGCCCCAGGTGAGCGAAACCGAATACAAAGAATATAAAACTGAGCGGCTTATTGACCGCTTGTACCGAGGTAGTGCGAAGAACCTGGTTGCTTCCTTAGTAGCGGGGAACAAACTGGATAAGAGCGATATTGAGGAACTGCGCTCTTTATTCAAAGTAGGTGAATGATATGAACGAAACGCTGAGGTTAATTCTTTCACTGTCACTGTCGGGCAGTATACTGGCTGGACTGCTTTTGGCTGTGAAACCGCTAATTAATAACCGGGTTTCCAAGGGCTTCCAATATTATATTTGGTTGCTGGTGCTGATTCGGCTGGCTCTCCCGTTTTCCTTGGAAGAGAGCCTTATGAATCGTGCCTTTTATCCGGCTGAGCCGCCTGTGACTATAAACTCATCTGCAGCTACATATGAGGACCAAGCGCGTACATCGCCGCCGCTGTCTACGGGCCTGCCGGTAACCGGTCAAGTCAAAACCGGAGCCTATAACAAAGATCATGACCACACAAGATATTTCCATGACCTCGGTGGTCAAGTTGGTTTCTATGTATGGTTGCTGGGAACAATTCTGACCTTGGGCTTTTATTTTGGCGGTTATGCTCGTTTTGTTTCTTTGTTGCAGCGAACCAATATCCCGGCTGCAGCAGAAGAAAGGGAGCTGTTGCACCACTTGGTGGGCCATAATTCAAGGGTAAACCTTTTTCGCAACCGCTTTGCATCTACCCCTATGTTGGTGGGGGTATTGGCACCTCGTATTATCATCCCTGATATAGAGTTTATGCCACAGCAACTGGAATACATCCTTAGGCATGAGCTTACCCACTTACGGCGTTTGGACATGGTCTATAAGTGGTTGGCGGTGCTTGTGACTTCGCTGCATTGGTTCAACCCGCTTATGATTGTTATCAGGCGGGAGATTAACCGCGCCGGTGAACTCGCTTGTGATGAAGCAGTAATTAAAAATCTCAGTGCGGTCGAAAAACAAGCCTATGGGGAGACGCTCATCTCCATGGTGGCCGAGCACCGATGCTCCATGGGCGTACTTTCCACCACCATGTGCGAGGAAAAGAGAACTTTGAAAGAAAGGCTGGTGGCCATCATGGGTTCTGGCCGAAGGTCTGTTATCGTAGCGGTCATGGTATTAGTCTGCATGATTATTGGGGCTGCTTGGCTCGGGGCCAGTGCCCCATGGCATAGTGAAATTAATATCGACGACGTGGCCCGGGTGAGCTGGGTGGCCGAGCAGAGCGAAAATAAAGAGACATATACTTTAGATAAGCCGGAATGGGGACCTATTGTCAAGCTGATCAATACGGCCAAACGGAGCCCCTTACCGGAGGAGGATTGGCCCAGTCTGGAGCCGGATGGACAGTATCCGGTTCAACTTAGGCTGACCGTGACCATGAAGCGGCAACACAGTGTCGAGAATGCCGAGTATACACTTTGGCTTTACAACCACAAAGGTGGGGACGACATACGCCAGGGAGAATACGAATATAGACTAGCCCTGACCTATCTATCGGAAGAAGGAGAAGCCGATATTTGGGCTCTTCCCGACCGCGATTGCCGTTGGGTAAAAGAGTGGTTTAATGCCCGGCTAAATTCAGCCCCTCAGGGTGGCTACAACCTGGCTGAAATCGTCAAGTACAAAACACCATATGTCGGTAACGCCAGTAAGGTTGGATCTATTATCAGCCGACTACCGGTGCCGGATCCCTATTTTAGGCAGCAATTTATGTCCTTAGAGACCGGCGAAAAGCCTTACGGCCTCACGGCGTATTACGAGCCAGCCAACGATACGAACAACAACGGACAGTTGCCTGCTGTTACTGCTGATCCGAAGATAATGGCTACTCTGCAAAAAAATGCGCTGGTTCTCTTTAGCCTGATTGACAATGTGGACCACGTAACCTTTGCCTTTAGTGCCTCGCCGTCCGACGGTGAGCTTGATATTAGTGCCTATGATACGCTGGTAAGTTTTTCTCGGCAGAACATGGAGGAAGTATATGGTGACTTGACGACGCTGGCCAGCGATTTGAACTTACTTGAGCAGGCCTTAGATAAAGCTGTAATTGTAGCGGCTACAGTGACCGAACCGGTGGACGACAGCCCCCTGCCTGAATTTACCGAGGCTGAGGTAGCAGCTGCCCGTGCTGTGGTGGAAGAATACTACCGGGCCGTGGCTGCCAAAGATGCCGAGGCCATATTGGCTACCATGTATCCGCGCGAGTTTCTAACCCTAGAGAATGTAAAAAGCGGCCATGCACAGCTGTATGGTACCGAAAAACGAACCCTGCTTACCATTGACTACGATTCCCAAGACCCCATGCGTCGTGTGTATCGCCCCAGTAACCATCTAATAACCGCCGATAATATAATAGTATTTAGAGTGAGTTTCAACATTGAATACCCTCTTAAAGACGGAGGTCCTTGGAACGAAGGTGTCTATGACAACTGGAGCATGATTCTCATTCGTGACGACAAAAATAGTCCCTGGCTAATTTATGACCAAGGGTACTGATAAAACTTACATTGGCGTCCGGATCCCTAAGGCATTGGCTCAAGAAGCAGGGTTATCCGAAAAGATGCCGGTTAGTATTAGCATCGAAGATGGAAACATCGTAATTTGCCCCAAGAAATATAGCCTAGAACTATTGCTGTCAGAAATCACCCTGGAAAACATGCATCAAGAAGTGGATATAGGGGTACCTGTAGGTCGAGAGATATAGTGAGCAAGATGAATACTTATATCCCCGAACAAGGCCACATTGTCTGGAAGCAGTTTAGCCCTCAAACAGGGCACGAACAGGCTGGTCAGCGTCTGGCCCTGACAGTATCTCCGACATCCCGGCCTTTATATTAAAGTATTAACTTGTTGCTCCAGTTTGGCTACTCTTTCTTTAAGATTAGTGTTTTCTTGCGTCAATTGCTCCACTTGAGTGCTGAGCTTTTCTATTTGTTGGGCTAACTTATCAATTTCGTCCCACTGAGCGACATCCATGAACAGGCCCATAAAAAATCCATTCTCCTTTCTGTTGGTGCTGTGCCTACTTATTAGCAGTAAAAACCAAGAGCCGATTGAAAAACTGTGTAAGATCGTCCAGTAATATGCCCGTCTAAATCCAATAAGAAGACTTGTCGAGTACATTGGAGCTGGTGCTCAACAATAGCGTAATTGTCAGGATTACTGATAAAGTTTTGTAAGATGTTTTTCGTGATTTCCCTGACGATACATGGGTTCTAAATCCAATATTTTGAGCTTAAGCGGTGCGGTATGTTGACTTGGTTAACCGCAACTAAATCCACTCTACATTGGGTTGTGTCCTGCAACTTATCAATAAGGCAAAGGCAAAGCCGGTCGAGATAATTAAGTGACAATCCCTGGGGTAAAAGTACGGCCAAATCAATATCACTGTCGGGTCGTTCTTCATTTTTAGCTCGTGAACCAAATAGATAGATGGCTATTGGGTTAAGGTGTCCAAGCTGCTCTAATATTTTTGTTGTTAGTGCCTGTGCCAGGTTAGAGTCCAGCATAGGTATCGCCTGTTTCAAGGAATTGTTATGTCTATTATATCTTAAATAAACAACTAATTGGGAGGCGAATTTTCTGGGAAAACTGTTGCTTTCTTAACAATAAACCATGTATACTAAGAGTAGTTATTGGAATGTACCTGACCTGTTTGCCTGTGGCAGCCAGGGAGGGAGTATATAAAGTTAAAGTGCCTGAGTTCAGGGGAAAAATCCTGCTAACGAGGGGAGGGGACTGCCATGAGATTAGATAAGGCTGGCGCGGTTGGCAATGGTTATCATTTAACCAACCAGGCGCGGCCTTTTTTGTGTTGGGGGCGCCGGTTGCTGCTCCCGGTGGTGGTGCTGTTGGCCTGGGAACTGGTGGTCAGGATGGAGCTTTTTTCGGCCTATTTGTTACCGCCACCGCATGTTGTATTTGCCGCCTTGTGGGAGCTGATGGTGGAAGGGTCCCTGT
>JAAYWY010000177.1 GCA_012516165.1 Bacillota bacterium | reverse complement strand
GCCCCCTTGTAATAATAAAAACCAGGGGAGCACCTTGTCTTTAGATGGTACCCCCTCCGGTCAATCCTAGCAACACCAATCGTGCTTACCAAATTTTTCCGCTACGACACTTTTTCTTTCTACAATTCGTTTTTCCCAACCAGTAAGCTCTTCGGCTAGATAGGGAAGTAATTCCAGATTATAGTAAGACATAGGCACGGGAATCCCGATAAGGTCAGCAAAACACAGTAGCATAAATATGTCGTTTTCTTCGTAGGCTTCTTTGCGAAGTACCGCCGTCGCCCGCTCCTGTAAATCAAAAGAGCCTTGAATAAAACCACGGATATTGGCCTTGATTTCTGTCCAATCTACGCGCATTGTTATCGCCTCTTCAATATATTCATGCGCTGTTTACTGTTTTGGTCTTACCAGGTACATAGGGAACTTGGGTTATTCTCGTTAGCAAGAAGCTTTTTGTTCTCCCGTCAGTTCTTTGAGTTTGTTTTGCCAATAGGCATGCCTTTCTTCCATTTGTTTTAGGATTTTGCGGTCGGCGGGAGTGGAAAAGCCGCCAGCCACTTGTTCGTGAGCTTTGTTTAGATATTCTTCATAAATTCCTAAGCTTTGACTAAAAAGCTCCTCGGCATAGCGAGCCCGCTCTTTTTCATGCGGCCAAGGTGATTCACGCCACTCGCGAATAACAGCTTTGAGAAGATCAAATAGTTTATCCCCGTCCCGGTACAAGTTAACAACCACATCCAGGTCTGATAGGGCCATTAGCATAACCCCCTTAGTAGTGATGGCTCACGGTCTTGTCCCGTTCGTCATTCTTGTATGTTGATTTCCACATTGGCCGCTAAAATCCTTTTAGCTTTAGTTTCTTTTTCGTAAATAGTAGTAAACAGGTAGTAAAGGTAAGTGCTTTTACTGTTGGTATTTGGCAGCCAAACAGGCCGCTTCCTTAGCTATTTCTTCTCTAAGCTCAGGCGGCGATAGTACCTCGGCATGGGCACCAAATCCCAGCACCCAACGTTTTACTTCGCCTAGCCCACTTAAGACGAGTTTCAAAAGCAGTGATCCGTCCTCTTGTAAGATTATTTCCTGACTAGGATGCCACACTCGTTCTTTTACCCAGCGCGCTGCTTCGGCATCGAAGTGTATCTCTATCTGATACAATTGGCGGCCACGTTCAATACCTAGACTATGGCCTAAATATTCTTCTAGGGAAAAATCCGGTGGCACCCGAAAATAGCGCCGGACCGGCTTAAGCTTGCGAATTCGGTCTAAGGCAAAGGTTCTTACCTCGCAGCGGCGGTGACAGTAGCCAATCAGATACCAGGCTCCCTGATAACAACGCAAATGATATGGATCCACCAAACGAGTGTTTTCGCTATCGCGACTGGCTGTATAATAGGTAATTTTAACGGTCTCGTGATCTCTAAGGGCAGCCGCTATCTGTTGAAATGTATGGGCTACTTGCTGCTCTTCACCCCTAAGAGGCTTAACATCAAAGGAAAGAAATTCATCTAAGTTGGCAAAATCCACCTCTACTTCTTCCGGTAGAAAGGTTCTTATTTTAGCAAAGGCACGGATAATGCTGGTTTCAAAGGGTGTTCCCTGATATTGAGCCAGCAGTTTCTGACCTAGATAGAGCGTCACCAATTCACCGGCGGTAAGCTTTACTGTAGGCAAGGAAAAATCTAGGCGGGTATAGTAGTAACCACGCCGCTTGGGATCGTATTTGAGCGGGGCTCCTAATGAATCACGCAAAAATTCTATATCGCGCTCGATAGTCCGGGTGCTCACTTCCAGCCAACGACTTAACTTGGGTACATTAGGATAAATTGACTGACGGATAAGCTGGTCAATCCGGTGAATCCGATATAAACTATGGCGTTCCATACTCATGGTCAGTTCTTGTGACATTACCTCTCCCCCGCGCTTCTACTTGTTGGTAGCAAATATTGTTAATACAATAATTCTACACTCAAGTATTACTTCCTTCCTTGGCGAAAGCAGGAAACCACCCTCAATGTAGCGAAATGTGTAGCGAGGTGGTGCTAGACATGCCACGTAATGTCTCTGAACTAGTTCTAGCTTTAGATATCGGAACACGCACTATTATGGGAGTAGTAATGGAACGGTCTACCCGCGGCTTTCGCCTTCGTGCTGCCGAAGTATATGAACATAAGGAGCGGGCCATGTTTGACGGCCAGGTTCATAATGTAGCAGCGGTAGCCCAAGGAGTGCTTCAGGTTAAAACAGCTCTGGAACGGCGCTGTAAAAGACAATTTCAGCAGGCAGCTGTGGCCGCAGCTGGGCGCTCCCTCAAGATGGCCGTCGGCCAGGCCCAGCATGAACGCTCGAGGCTGTCCGAGGTTACAGCTATGGAAGTGCGAGCGTTAGAGCTGGCAGCATTGCGCAAAGCGCAAATCACGTTGGCTCATCAAGAAGGGGAAAACGCTGCCACTGGGTTCTTTTGTGTTGGTTACAGTGTCAGCCAATATCTGCTGGAAGGAGAACCTATCACCGAATTGGTAGGGCAATTGGGCCAGGAAATCGGTGTGGAGCTTATTGCTACTTTTTTGCCTCGGGTGGTGGTAACAAGTCTATTTGCTGTATTACAACGCGCTGGTTTAGAACCGTCGAGCCTTACTTTAGAACCCATTGCCGCCCTGGAACTTTGTGTACCAGCGGCTATGCGCCAGCTAAATTTAGCTCTAGTAGATGTGGGAGCTGGAACAGCCGATATTGCTCTGGTACAGCACGGGCGGGTCTTTGCTTACGCTATGGCGCCGGTAGCTGGCGACGAAATCACCGATGCCTTATGTGCACTATATTTGCTGGATTTTGATACTGGCGAAACAATAAAGCGGCAATTAAATGATCGGGAAACTGTTGCCTTCAGCGATATTTTGGGACAACAACACCAGCTGCCTAGCGCAGATATAATTGTCTCTCTGCAACCGGCTATCCAACAGGTGGCCGCCAGGGTAGCCGCTGAAATCTTATCTTTAAACGGAGGACCACCGGATGCTGTACTGCTGGTGGGTGGCGGTAGTCTAACTCCGGGACTACCCCAGGCCCTGGCCCGGGCTTTAGAACTGCCAGAATCGCGAGTAGGTATTCGGACCCGCGAGACCATAAAAAACGTGACCGGCCAGCCCAAGAAGCTGTGCGGACCAGACGGCATAACTCCCATTGGCATCGCTGTAACTGCTTTTGGTGACGGTCCGCTGCACTTTGTAGATGTTACAGTCAATGGCCAGCCCGTACCCCTCTGGCAAGGCGCAGGGCAAACTGTGGCTGACGCCTTATTAGCGGCTGGTGGTACTTGGAACCGCTTGTTTGGCCGGCCAGGACTGGCCCTGACAGTAGAAGTTAACGGCCGCCTGGTGGTAATTCCCGGGGAACAAGGTAAGCCGCCCACTGTTTTGGTAAACGGGCAACCGGCTAATTTAGATACCGTTTTGCATTCTGGTGATAAAGTGGAATTTACCCCTGGTGTCGACGGTCAGCCAGCGCGAGCTAAGGTACGGGATTTGGCAGCGGAAACTAAGTGGCTTACTGTTAATGGCCAAAAGCTACCTTTCCCCCCTGTTGTACTGGTAAACGGCATGCCAGCAGATTTAGATACTAATGTACCTGACCGGGCCAAGATAACTATTTCGTGGCAGCGCCCGATCCGAGAAGTGCTAGTGGCAGCGGGTATTGATCCAGCCGCTATAAAAGAACAAAAGATCCCTTATACCCTGGGCGGCCGCTCCCTTAATTTAACTTATTGTCCTTGTGAAGTCTGCCTGAACGGTCGCTCTGCCTCTATGCATGAGTTGGTTCAGCCTGGAGATAGGTTAGATTATACGTTAAACCCAACAACACCCACAATAGCCACTGCCCTTAAGGGGCAGGTCGCGCCGGAGCCACCGCTTACAGTGACTGTAAATGGGCAACAGCTGCCTTTGCCCGGCAGTGGTACTCAAATTTTGGTAAATGGCCAAGCGACCGGCCTCCAAGATCCCCTGGTTCCAGGAGCCGAAATTACTTTAATCCCTGGCCGCCAAGAATTTATTTTGAGTGATTTATTCACCTTGGTAGATGTTAAGCGCCAAGCCCGTCCGGGAACTGTATTGAATATGTTGGTTAACGGAACCGTAGCCAATTTTGCCACTCCTTTAAATAACAATGACAATGTAACCCTAACGTGGGAACCAACAACCAATAAACTCCAAGGTGGTGATAACAGTCAATACTGCCAAGATCAAAGCAGCACTTGACAAGCCCGGCCTGAAGATAATTGACAAAGAGCTGTTCGCCCAGTCGGCTGTACTGGTGCCGCTTATTAAGAACGATAACAATGAATTAAGCGTACTCTTTCAGGTACGAGCTTTTCATCTTAAACGCCAACCGGGAGAAATCTGCTTTCCCGGAGGTACTTTAGAGGGTCCCAATGAACATCCGCGCCAAGCAGCCCGACGGGAAACAGTGGAAGAATTAGGCATTCCCCCTGAGGACGTTTCCATATGGGGTCAACTGGGGCTTATTATATCGCCTTTCAATCTGCTGTTATTTTCCTTTGTCGGGGAAATTCCACCTGTAGAAGCCTTAACCCCATGTGCTGATGAAGTGGACTCGGTGTTTACTGTTCCACTCGCGCATTTGCTTACTTTAGAGCCTAAGCCCCATTATATTAAGGTCCGCGCAGAACCCCCCGCCGACTTTCCTTTTGATAAAATACCCGGTGGCCAAACTTATCCTTGGCGCACCGGGATACTACCGGAAGTGTTTTACGAAATCGACGGCCGCATAATTTGGGGGCTGACTGCCCGTATTCTGCAGCAGTTTCTAACTCTTATTCGTACTGCGTAGTACAAAATCGCTATGGTACCTTCAAACCCTGTTAGGTAATATGTTACAACTACTATCCAACTAGGTTACAAGACAAGATCCGCTTTAGCCCCGCAGCGTTTACAGCGGCCATCGGCTGTACATCCTTCCACCTGGGCATGAAAACCCCAGCGCTTAACCAATACAGACCCGCAGCTTGGGCAGACGGTATTAACTTCATTAGCAGCAGGAACGTTGCCAATATATACATAATTCAGCATT
This sequence comes from Bacillota bacterium, assembly GCA_012516165.1. GTDB lineage: Bacteria > Bacillota > DTU030 > DUMP01 > DUMP01 > JAAYWY01. The sequence continues at coordinate 11,397 of JAAYWY010000177.1, read as the reverse complement.
TCCCGGGAAATATTTAGAGCCTGCTCCAACGTCTCTAAAGGCGTCGGGGGCAGGTTTAGTTTATATTGAGGAAAGTAACGGCTAAGATGAAGCGGTATCTTAGGTGAAAGATCGGCTATCCAGCTCGTCAGCGCCCGTATTTCGGCTGGCGAGTCATTAAGGCCCGGAATAATAAGCGTTGTCAGCTCCACATGGCACCCTGCTTTTACAGCAGCCTCCACTGTTTTTAGCACGGGCTGTAATTTTCCACGGCACAATTGACGGTAGTAGTCTTCTGTAAAAGCTTTTATGTCAATGTTTAACGCATCAATTACCGGCAACAGTTTTTTGAAGGGCTCTGGCTGAATAAAACCATTGGTTACCAGTACCGTTTTTAAGCCAGCTTTTTGCGCCTGTTCCGATGTATCCAAAACATATTCATACCATATGAGGGGCTCGGAATAAGTAAAGGCTAAGCCGATACAATTAGGGCCTTGTTCTTTGGCCAGACGCACTGCTTCCGCTGGCGCTAACTCTTTGGTAGGTGCATTTTCCTGGGAAATGGTATAGTTTTGGCAAAAGCTGCACCTAAAATTACAACCCACGGTGCCCAGAGATAAAATGTCCTTTCCCGGATAAAAATGATACAGCGGCTTTTTTTCTATAGGGTCTAGGGCAAGCGAGCTAATCTTAGCATAATTGGTTGTGTATAACGCTCCCTCTTTATTGACCCTTACCCGGCAAATACCAGAACGACCTGGACTAATCAGACAACTGTGCGGGCATAAACAGCATTGTACTTGGCCATCGGTCCAGGGTTCCCAGTATAAAGCCTGTTTCATAATAAATCCGCCTTTCAATAATACCGTTTAACCTCAAAGCGCTCTAGCTGTACTTCATCCCCTGGCCCCAAACCAGCTTTTTCTTTGGCAATCTGCACCTGTTGCTCCGGTGTATCGATACCTTCTAAGTCTGGTAACAAAAGGCCCGTCCGTCCGTCCCGACCACGAACAATAACACCGTAACGTTTCGGGTCCAACTGGGACAAACTAGTTATTGGTTCTGGGGTCCCAAGAACATCTACCGAGTACACGATATCATCTAGCTCGTCCTCCTGGACTGGCCAAAAACGGGGATCGCGGGTCCCGGCACTAATAGCATTGGTAATGATTTCCGCCGCCAGGTTATCCTGGGTAGGTTGAGTGGTGCCTATACAGCCTCTGAGTTGGCCATGTTTTTTTAGGGACACAAAAGCTGCTGCTCGGACTTTTAGCTCCGGCGGAAGATCTGCTGGCACTGGTAGTTTTTTGCCGGTACGCACAAAATGCTCTAGACTTTCACGTGCGAGACGCACAAAAATACTTTCGTTGGCTCGTCGATCTGCTATTTTTTGCTGTCTCTTATCCCACAGGCGTTCTAAGCGTTTTAGTTCCGGTAATTTGCCCTCCGGTTTTAACTCTGCTACTAAATAACCAACGCCGAACGGCCCTTCGTACGATAATACCCGCGGAGCAATAATGTATCCGTCCAATGCCCCGGCTAACATCATAATACTGCGCCAACCACACTCACCGGCCTTGTCGGCCAGGGTCGGATCAATCTGCAGTAGGCCCTCTAAGTCTCCGGTGCGAACCTTCTCCACTACCAAAGCATCGAAGCGTGCTCCCGCTGGATGATAACCAGCAGGAGCTGTAGGTGTTAACCGGTGTGACAGATCAGCACTAGCCAAGAACGCAATTTTCCGCCCGCTATCAGCCGCTGCCCGCTGTACCGCCACGCCAAAGGCATAAAGTTCTTCTGGTGGTAGCAGCGACATACCCACCCACACTATTGGGAGTCCGATACCCGCTTGGGCTAAATAGTACCAAGGAACCAGTACCCCATGGTCCAGGCGGCTACCGGTCTGAAAGCGACGTACCTTATCAGCATCCAGCCCTACCGTGGGTACGCTCAAGGCGCGGCAGGCATCCATAATAGCTTGCGTTAACTCTCGATCAATAGTGAGAGTAAAGCTCACCTCTGGCGCACCAAAGTTTGCAAAATCTCCCTGTACTTTGGGGAGAAGCGATAAAGCCACAGCATCTTGAAATACCGGGCCATGGGGTGTGGTGACCACTACCGCATCAGCTTGGGCAGCTTTGAGCCCGGCCGCCAATTCCTGCAATGCACGGCAAGTAGCCGCTACTTTGGGTAGTTCTTCTCGCCCCACTTCCGGCACCGCAATAGGCGGATGTGGGGCAATACCGGTCCAAACCACAGCCATCGCTGTTACCTCCTAAAGAATCCGTTTTCCTAAAGCCGAGGCTATAAGTTCCACTGCCAGTTCTGCCGTTTGATTATAGCAATCTTGCGTTGGGTTAATTTCCACTACCTCTAAAGATAACAACGCTTCTGTCTCGGCAATAAGCTCCATCGCCAGGTGTGCTTCCCGATAAGTAAGACCGCCGCGCACCGGTGTTCCGACACCTGGAGCCTCTAAGGGATCGAGCACATCCATATCCAGGCTAACTGCTATTCCATCCGTACCGTCCAATACTGCTTCTAAAGCCTGGCGCATTACTCTTTTCATGCCCATTTCATCAATATCCTGCATGGTAAACACCGAAATCTGGGAACTGCGAAGGGCTTCGCGCTCTTCGTCGTCCAAGTCCCGCACACCAATTACAGCCACATTCTTTTCTTTAGCCTTGGGAGCAAAACCGCCGCAAGAAACTAACTGTTCCTCGCCTCGTCCCAATGAGGCCGCCAGACACATACCGTGAATATTGCCGCTGGTAGTTGTTTCGGAAGTATTAAAATCGCCATGGGCATCCAACCAGATAATACCACAATTTTTTACCGCAGCTACACCAGCCAAGGTACCAATAGCCGTGCTGTGATCCCCGCCTAACACCAAAGGCAGATCACCAGCTTCCATCACTGCTACCACTTCTTTAAATAACCTTTCGTTAGTGGCTACAATTTCATTTAAGTGGTGAAGCTTTTCTGTACTAGACAATTCTTCCTCTAGCAATTTCACCGGCACATTTCCACGGTCGTTGACTTCGTACCCAAGCTTTTTAAGTCGGTCAGCCAGACCAGCATACCGGATAGCAGAAGGACCCATATCCACTCCACGCCGATTAGCCCCCAAATCCTGTGGGACTCCAATAATCTGAACTGTAGCCATGAATATTCCCCCTCTTGTCTAGTTTTTCCATCTATCCCTTATTATATCATGGCTGCGAGCGCTAGCGGCTAAGAGCGATTCTTTGCTAACTTAGCCCAATTCAGTTACTTATTACCGTAGACTGACATCGCCGCTTAAGATCCGTACTATCTTGTGGTCAGCAGTTTGAAGCAATAATGCCCCCTCCTGGTCAATATCCAAAGCCAGACCTTGCACGGTAAAATTAGGAGAAAAGATAGTAACCTGCCGCCCTAAAGTGACAGATAACTCCCGCCACCGATCAAGTACTTTATCCTGTCCTCCCTCCAAAAGAGAGTAATACCACTTCTCCAGCCGCAGCAAAAAGAGTTGCAACAATCGCTGTCGGGAAACTGCTTGTCCCCCTTCCCGGGCTAAAGATGTAGCAATATCTTTTAGTTCATCAGGGAAACTGTTCGTGTTTACGTTAATGCCGATACCAATAATAACATAAAAAATACTATCTATTTCAGCACTTATTTCTGTCAGGATACCGGCTACTTTCCGTCCATTGATAAGAAGGTCATTGGGCCATTTGATACCAACCGGCAAATTTGTTAGTTGCCGAATAGCTTCAGCTCCGGCTACAGCAGCCGTTAAGGTAAGAACTGGTGCCTGGGCCGGTAGCAGGTTAGGTCTAAGTACCAGGGAGGCAAAAATGCCAGTTCCAGCCGGTGACAACCAATTTCTGCCCCGCCTACCGCGGCCGCTGGTTTGCTCTTCCGCCACCACCAGGGTGCCCTCGTCTGCTCCTTGTTGGGCTAATTTCCGCGCCACATCATTGGTAGAGCCCACTTGAGGAAAATAATGGACTACTTGTCCTAATATTTTCGTGGACAAGCCGGAACGCACTTCGGTAGGCAATAGTTTATCCGGTCTCTCTAGCAACCTATACCCCCGGCGTGGTAACGCTTCGATAACATAACCTGCTTTTCTTAAATCTTCAATATACTTCCAGACCGCCGTCCGGGACACACCTAGCCGGCGACTAATGTCTTCGCCTGATATGTATTCCTTCGATTCGGTCATCATGGAAAGTAGTATGTCCTCTTTCACATTATCACCTCGCCCCGATTGTAGACTTAAGACTAACCGGTGTCAAGGATTGATCAGAAATACCCTCGCCGCGCCAAAAGGCCACTAGCCCAGCAAAAATGCGCCAAGCCAATTGTTTTTGATAAGATGGATCAGCCAACAATCGTTCTTCTTCAGGGTTGGATAAAAATCCAATCTCCACCAACGCTGCAGGCACTGGCGAGTTTCGAAGTACATAAAAATCGCCGCTTTGGGCCTCGCGATAGTTTTCCCCCAAAGGTTCCAGTTTTTTTAGCTCAGCTTGGATACAGCGAGCCAAGCGCTCGCTTTCATTATGATTGTCACAAAAAAAGGTCTGGGCCCCATATTCGCTGGGCGCAGGAAAGCTATTACCATGAATACTAAGAAATAACGTCGCCTGGCTGCGCTTAATCAGGTCCACGCGGAGGCGCAAATCTTCTTCAAAATCCTCTGATAACTCCTTATCATCTGGACGGGTGAGTAGCACGCGGGCCCCACTTAAACTTAGGTACTCCTTTAGGTATTGACAAACAGGTAAGGTAATGTCTTTCTCCATTATCCCTCCGGGACCAGCCGCTCCGGTATCAATACCACCGTGTCCCGGATCCAAAACCACTATCTGTGGAGCCAGCATCAGCGCCTGCGCCCATACCCGCTGATACTCACAACGCTTAGGTGTGCTGACCGCCGCCAGCAGCACTAAGGCCATGACCATAGCTGTAAGCCATCTTAGGGTTTTGTTTCCGCTGCTATTAAACACATCCCCACCCCCGGCTTTATATCACCGCTCCTAAATAAAAGAAAAAGCAGCCATAAAAACATACTCACTTGGGCTGCACTTTAGACCGGGGTCAGATGTTAACTAATTATACTAACTTGCGCTTTATGTCCTTAAGGTGGCCTTTATCCGGTTCGGACTCAATATTATTTCCATAGCATCTTGGATTGATGTTACCACTATATCGGCATAAGTCAGAAGTCGCCCGCTGCACCCCTCCCGTTCAATTACCGCAATAGATAAAGCGGCTATTTTAAACATTTCTATATCGTTAAAACCATTGCCGATACAGATTGTCCGGCTGGCCCCCAGCTTTTCAACGATCTCTCTCTTAGCCTTACTGGCACCTTCCCGGGGAAAGGCCATAACTGCCTCTCCCAAGAAAGAGCACTCTTTTCTTACACTCCCATAAGTATCCGCCGTCAGTACAACCACTTTGGCTCGCTTTTTCAGCTTTAGCAATAACTCTTTGATATCTAAAATCAACTTTCCATCTATCGCCAAGGTGCCATTGTAATCGAAAACTACGTTTTCTATTTCCATCCGGCCTCTGCCAGGGACCTCATAAATTAACATAATACGTCTCTCCTAATTGGTCACTTTGAAAATAACCGCTTATCACCAGAAGTAGAAATAGAAAGGTACAACCCCGATAGATGAAGCCTAACCATAAATACCTTCGATATATTCCCTGGTCCTTTGGTCCTCAGGCCGAGAAAATATTTTTGCTGTCTCATCATATTCCACTAGCTCCCCGTCTAGTAAAAAAGCCGTGTAATCCGATATCCGCTTAGCTTGCGCCAAGTTATGGGTGACAATCACAATAGTATAGTCGCGAGCCAGCCTTAACAGCATCTGCTCAATATTGGCTGTGTTCTTTATATCTAAAGCTGAACAAGGCTCATCAAGAAGCAGTATTTCTGGCTCTACTGTGAGGGCTCTGGCAATACAAAGCCTCTGTTGCTGCCCACCGGAAAGCTGTAAGGCTGATTGATGTAAATCCGACTGTACTTCTTCGTACAGCCCTGCCACTTTTAATTTGCTTTCTACTATTTGCTTGAGTCTTTTCTTGTCTCTTACCCCATAGTAGATGGGGGCATAGGTTAGATTCCGATAGATGGAAAGTGGGAAAGGTGTGGGCTTTTGGAACACAATGCCGATTCTTTTTCGCACTTCTTCTTTGGGATAGGCAAAAAAATCCTTGCCGTCAAAGATTATTTCACCCTCGGCTCTACCGCCACACTCTTCCAACATTCTATTTAAGGTTAAGAGTAGAGTAGATTTGCCACAACCAGATGGTCCGATAACAGCAGTAATAGCATTTTTTCTGATAACCATATCGATCCCATGAAGTACCTGTTTGTTACCGTAATAGGCCTTTAAGGAGATCAGCTCCAGGATATTCATCGTCCTACTTCCTTTCGTCTAAAGGTCAAGGCGATGGAAACGATGTTAATAGCAAAGATCAATACCATGAGTACTAACGCTGTGGCGTAGGCCTTTTCTAGCGATATTCCTTCCCCGGTGAGAATATAGAGATGAAAAGGCAGTGCCATTACCGGTGACGACAGGGAACGGGGAATAGGGGCAAAGATAACGGCTCCGGTTAAAATAATGGGCGCTGCCGCCCCCATAGCAAATCCCCCGGCCAATGTGACAGCGGCCACTATGTCCGCTTTGCACTGGGGGAGGACTAACTTCAACAGAGTATAGACCTTGGATACCCCCAAAGCATACGACGACTGAAGAATAGCACGGTTAAATTCGCGCAGGCTTTTTTCTGCTCTTACCTCAATAAAGGGAAAAATCATGACCCCTAATGTTAGCCCAGCCGATAGCAGCGACCGACCCAGATTCAGTTTGGCCACCAAGAAGGTATAACCAAAAAGCCCCACAACAATAGAGGGCACGCCAGCCATACACTGCACAATAACATGGACTACGGTTTCCAGCTGGCGTGACTGACAATAGAAGCTGACATAAACAGCCGTTGCCAGGGCCAATACGGAAGCAGAAGCACAAGCAATCAGTGTCAACAGTAGGCTCCCAACAATGGCTGGCAGTATCCCCCCCTCCGCTCCCAAAGGTATCCCTTTAGGATGGGAAAGCAGAAAATCTAAGCTGATTGATTTCATCCCATTGAGCACTATATATCCAATAATAAAGCCAACCAAAGCCAGGACTATCAGGGCACTTAACATTAGCCACATCCGAAATAAAAAGTTGTCTCTCACTTTTTTCATAATGATCCTCATTTCTCGCAGCTGCTTTCTGGCCTCTATTGTAGCAAGATGTTCTTTTTAAGAAAATAAAGAATCAGATTGATGACCAGAAGCATAAGCATGAGCACCAACCCTGAGGCAAACAAAGCATGATAGTGCAAACTCCCTACCTCAGCCATTCCCATCTCTAAGGCAATAAGAGAAGGAATGGTCTGACACTTCCCAAAGAGTCGCGGGGGTATGGGGGCATTACCGATCACCATCATCACCGCCATGGTTTCCCCCATAGCTCGGCCCAAAGCCAAAACTGTAGCTGCCAAAATACTTCTTCTGCTTTCCGGTAGGATGATTTTTCTTAGCAGATAACTCCGGGAGACACCCAAGGCTTGGGACGAGGGCGCATGCTCACGATAAATCTTTTCCATGGACTCATGGCAGGTGGAGATAATATAAGGTAATACCATTACAGCCAGCAAAATTCCACCCGCCAATACCGATTCCCCCGAAGATAGACCCAGTGTGGTTTCAAAAAACTTGACTAGGACTAAGAGTCCAATAAAGCCATACACCACCGAAGGAATCCCGGCCAATACATCAATTATGCCCCGGATTACAACCCGAAGCTGACCTTTAACATAGCCAGCCAGGAGTAAAGCGCTCCCAACACCGATAGGTAAAGCCAGAACAATAGCAACCAAGGAGACATACAGCGTCCCTAAGATTATATTGAGTATAGATAGATTGTCCGCTGCCAACAAGGGGTTCCAGGAGCGACCGCTAATGAATCTTAGGACCGGCACGGCCTTAAAAAAAACAACGCTTTCCTTAAAGATAAAAATAATAACAAAAACTAATGTCAGCAAGGAGCATATGGTCAGTATCTTAACCAGCTGGGTGAATACCCTATCAAATACCCTGTACAATTTTATCACTCCAAAAAGTTAAGGGGACAACTGTCCCCTTAACTTTATCTTACCGGTACAAAGCCCATTTTGTCGATAATGGCAGCTCCCACTTCCGATGTCACCACATCCATAAAGGCCTTTTGTTCCGGGGACAGCTCGCCTTTTTTCACCACAATAAGGGGCCGGGATATTTTATAGGTACCATTCACGATATTTTCTTCCGTGGGCTCTACGCCATCAACCTTCAGGGGAACGAGTTTCCCTGCATTTTGGTTTACCATGCCAAACGATGCGTAGCCAATAGCATCCTTGTTTTCTATTACCTTGGCCACCAAAGCACCCATGGATGGCGCCTGAATAGCATCCGATCTCACCTGAGTGTCACCCATGACTGCCTTTTGAAATACTTCGTGGGCTCCACCACCCAAGTCTCGGATTACTACTACAATTTCACGGTGAGGCAAACTACTTTCCACTTCATCCCAATATTTATATTCGCCAGCAAAGATCTTCTTAACCTCTTCGGTGGTTAAGTCATCCTTGACTTTACTAAGAGGGTTCTCTGGATTTACTGATATAGTAAGGGCATCAATGCCAATCCTAAACTCCCGCATATCACCTAGCTTCTGTCTCTCTTCATCCTTAATTTCCCGTGCCAGCATGCCAAAATCGCTGGTTTCTTCCAAGACAGCCTTAACACCAGCTCCTGATCCTCCCGCTGACACATAAATAGCAATATTTTCTTCCGGGAAACTAGGATCCACCTTGTTCCAAGTAGTATATTTTTCGATAAAATCGGTGGCAATAGCTGATATGACAGGGGCTAACGTGGATGAACCGTTAAAGGTTATCTGTGCCTTAAACATAGTTTCTGGTTTACTTGCATCGTTAGTCTTCTCCGGCGATTGGTCAGTACCAGCGCATCCGGTAACAACTACAACCAAAGCCAATAACGTAATTAGAAAAAGACTTCCCAAGCGTTTCATTCTTTCTCCTCCCTCGTAGTAGATATAACATGACTTGGACTTGACCTACAATTACCATTGTATTTGCTTTATTGGCTTTGGACCAATAAATAATTCTTGTCCAGTTTTGGGATAAACATAAGAAACATTTATAGGTATAAAAGAACACAAAAATCCCCCAGTTATAGCCGGGGGATCTCGTCAACTAAACCAATAAACGCTTGTTACCTAACTATGAAATTGTCACCACGGTCAACGGATTGAGTGCGGACAGGCACGGAGGTCCAATGTAGTTGACAATATCACTGTCCGGCTTCACTGAGCCAATAGACGCTGATCCACTCGGGATAATAGTTGTAGTAATAACCAGGACTGCCTCTTAAGCCGCGCAATACTTCTACTGCTTTCTCCGGAGATGTCAGCGGCTGCAGGTAAAGGGATCCCTGATTAAACCGTTCCAATCTTAGAAAGATCATCTCTTTACCGGATGGTGACGGACTAGGATAATAATCAGCCGTAGTAGTCGGTCCAGCGGTAATAGCTGCAGCCGGTCCATCTGGGCTTAGCTTATAAATTCGCTGACCGGGAACTATTACTCCGGGCAAGTTGTTCGATTCGAACAAAGCCTCGTTCTCAGGCCCACGACAAAAGAGAAGTTTGTTGGTCTCACCTGGCAGCCACACTGGCTGGGTATCCACATAACCGCTTTGACTATAGTCGATAACCTGGCCGCCAGCAGAAAGATCAGCTATTTCCAGCTGTTTATTGAGTATAACATCCCGGCCGCCGCCAGCAATGTAGGCTAGTTTCTTGCTGTCCGGGGAAAAAGCCAACCACTGAGGGTATCTTAGACCGCCGCCCAAGCTATAGGTTTGCTTTGTTTCGGTATCCAAGACGCCGGTTTCTACGCTGTCGGCGGTGAGAGAACCGGAGTTCATCCGGAGATGATAAGCCAGGTACCGTCCGTCTGGCGACCACTTGAGACTAATAAAAGCCCAAAAATAAAGACCTTCGGGATCAATAGGAGTCTCGTCTTTTAGTGTGTAAAGCAGGCTGCGTTGTCCGGTCAAACCCACCCGCTCTAACCTAGGCGGCTGTTCCTGGGTGCGCGGGAAGGAAACAACTAGGCTTTCCCCGTCTGGATACCAGGTGAAAGACGGAATCATCACTACGTCTTCTTCCACCAAGGTATGAACTTGCGTTTTTTCCGCCGTAATATCCGCGTATCGAACAATACCGGTGGAAACATAGCCATCGGCGCTATTTTGCTCAATGGTATAAGCCAAGCGATTTGTCTTGGGGGACCACTCGGGGTCGCCATAAACAGGTTCGGTATCCACCTGCCTGGCTCCGCTACCATCAGCTTGTACTACCCATAAGTAAGCCGGGGAGTCGTATTTGGCATCAGCATAATATTTGTAGGCCAGCCATGTACCATCTTTTGACCACCCCACTAATTCAGCCAAGCCTGAGTCGAAAAGCTGCTTGGGCTGACTATTTGTTTCCCGCCCGTCCAACAGCCATAGTTTGCCTTGATCAGTATAGGCTACCAAGGCATTAAATGCTTGGCCGCTTATCCGTTCCGGCGGAGTGTGACGCTCGCCGGTGATAATGTTAACCTGATTGGCGGCATTATCCCAAACTACAGTTGCCCCCAGGTTCTCCACCACAAAGCGCAGCGGCACATAAAAAGTTCCATCGATCAATTGAGCCGGTACCGGAAGCGTTATCGGCTGACTGTTTTTCTTCACTTCGCCGGTAGTAAGCCGAAAGAAAATTGTCCGCCCGTATTTTTGAATCCAAGTGGTTTTTTCGGCCTCATTCCACTCAAATCCAGCGTTTAGACAGGTGCTTAGGTCCTTTAAGGATATCAAGACTGTTTCCTTTTCCCAACGCAGTGACGGTGCCGGTGTTACGGGCCGGCCGTCCACCATCAGCGACGGTACCTTAGCTGCAGCCGTGGTCAGCGGCACCATAGTCATAAGTACCATCAGCCCTGCAAAAACCGCCACCCAAAATTTTGATATACTGCCCCTCATACCATATACACCTTCTTTAATACTTTTCTTTATTGTTTCCTGAATCGCTAGGTCGGCTCAAACGTGTGCTAATTATCTAAGCATTGATTCAAATTAAGCAATTAACCCTTTCCTCTAATTACACGATACATCTAGGAGCTGGGATTGTCAAGCAATAATTGGAAGTTTATGGTTTCTTCGTTACCGTTCCACTTCAGGGTTAGAGTATAGACGTCATTTTTATTAGGCACATGGTTAATACTGCTTACTTCTCCAATAGTACCATC
>JAAYWY010000176.1 GCA_012516165.1 Bacillota bacterium | reverse complement strand
CTCTGGCGACTTGAGATCCAAAAAGATATATCGGATCCAGATTATATTTTTAGCCTATTTCTCCCAATGCTCTCTCTTTTCCCTCGATAATCTACTTTTATTTTTTGTCCACTACATGAGCCCATTCATGTTCTAGTGGATGCATACACTATTGCCCCCAGATAGAATATTGGGCTACTACAATAAGCGTTGGTAATGGCAGAGCCTATAAGTGGACGATTGGTATGGACTTAGTTGTCATTCCGAGCGAAACGAGGAATCTTAAGAAAGAAGCCCTATTCCATAAGTTCCCCTAGGGCCTTAAATCCAATAAATCCGGGTTTATTGCTGGTAGCTGGGTTTAATATTGACCCGGCGCAACAAGTTAGCGTTAGTCACTACGGTAACGGAACTGGTAGCCATGGCTATCTCGGCGATCACCGGATGCAGCAGACCCAAAACGGCCAGAGGAATGGCTATGCTGTTGTAAAAGAAAGCCCAAAACAGATTTTGCTTTATCTTGGCAAAGGTGGCCCGAGAAAGCTTGACCGCAGTCACCACACTGCTCAGATTCCCGCTTACCAAAGTAATGTCCGCCGCTTCAATGGCCACATCGGTACCGGTACCAAGGGCAATGCCCACATTGGCCTGGGTCAGAGCTGGCGCGTCGTTGATACCATCGCCCACCATAGCCACCTTTTTCCCCTCGGCTTGCAGTTTTTGAATTTCGGCCACTTTCCCGTCCGGAAGAACTTCGGCCAAGACCTGTGAAATCCCCACCTGCTGGGCAATAGCAGCCGCTGTGCGCTTATTATCACCGGTGATCATAGCTGTGGTAAGGCCCATGCTCTCCAGCTCAGCAATGGCTGCTGCTGAATCCTCTTTGAGGGTATCGGCCACTGCGATAACGCCCATTAGCTGCCCTCTGCAGGCTACTAACATGGCTGTCTTGGCCTCTTCTTCCAGCCGTTTCAGCTCGGGTTCCATTAGGCCAGGATCAATACCTTCTTCTCTCATTAGTTTCCGGCTCCCTACCAAGACAGGCTGATCATCCACTGTAGCTCGGACCCCGCGGCCGGTGACGGCGGCAAAACCGGAGATATTAAGCAAGCCGAGCCCCTTGGCCTTGGCATAATCAAAAATAGCCTTACCCAGCGGATGCTCCGAGCCTGCTTCGGCACTGGCCCCATACAAAAGAATATCTTCTTCTTTAAAACCTGGCGCAGCTACAATATCGGTAACTTCCGGTTTACCTTTAGTCAGGGTACCTGTCTTGTCGAACACAATTATGTCCAACTCTTTTAGTGTCTGAATAGCTTCTCCGCTGCGAATGAGAATTCCATTTTCGGCCCCCAAGCCGCTGCCCACCATCAAAGCAGTAGGGGTCGCCAAACCCAAGGCGCACGGACAAGCAATTACCAGCACCGCCACTGTGGCAAATATAGCTAAGGTAAAGGAGCTTAAACTAGGGTTAACCCACGGTAAGAAGCTCTGGGCCCAATAGCCAACAGCCCTGAGCGGTTCCGGAAACAGCAGCCAGGCTACAAAGGTGAGGGCTGCAATGGTCATCACCGTGGGCACAAAGATCCCGGTTACCCGGTCAGCAAATTCCTGGATCGGAACCTTAGTCCCCTGACACTCCTCTACCATTTTTATAACCTGGGCCAAAAACGTATCTTTGCCTACTTTAGTTGCTTTTACATAAAGCATACCCTCATGGTTAACAGTAGCTCCGATAACTTCTTCACCCACCGTCTTGTGCACAGGCATAGACTCACCGGTAGCCATGGATTCGTCCAGAGAACTCTCGCCAGCCACGATCACCCCATCGGTAGGGATCTTTTCCCCTGGACGAACCACCATCACATCGCCGACTTTAACTTGCTCCAAGGGAACCTCTTTTTCTTCCCCGTCTACCAAGATCCTGGCTGTCTTAGCTTCCAGCTGCAACAGCTTACGGATAGCTTGGGAGGCTCGGCCCTTAGCCTTGTTTTCTATATACCGGCCGGTCAAATGAAACGACATAATCATAGCTGAAGTCCCGGCGTAGTTTTCTATGGGAATAAAAAATACCGCCGGGCCAGTGGCAAAAGCCGCCAGCGCCCCCATGGCAATTAAGCTGTCCATATTGGCACTACCATGAAAAAGAGATCGGATACCGGATCTTAGCGTCTTATTGCCCACCCAAAATACCACTGGCGCTGCCAATATCACCAGCCCAGCATCAAAATACCGAGGAAAAGGCCACCCATGGATACCCATAAACATACCAGGAAACATCCATAACATAATGGGGATAGTAAAAGCCCACGCCCTCCACATATCACGGGCTGCTTGGTGCACCTTAGCCAAGCCATCATCCAAATCCCTTTTGGATTCCTCAAAAACAGCCGCCCTGTAACCACTGCTGGTGACAATGGCTATTATCTTTTCCACGTCGATCACTGCCGGATCATATTTTACATAAGCTTTTTCGGCAGCTAAATTCACTG
>JAAYWY010000175.1 GCA_012516165.1 Bacillota bacterium | reverse complement strand
CCTGACATCCGGGAACTGTTTCACAGATAGTATATAGATCAATTAACACTTTTATTCATTTTTGCCATGAGGGGTGGTAAATAAAAGTCTAGTTTTGAGTAGGCTTGTCCTTGGCTAACTTATTCTCTAGTTGAGTTTCAGTCTTTAGTTGTTCAATATAGACTAAGAATTTTTCATCTTTCTTTTGGTTTTCCAACTGCATGAAAAGAAAAGGCTTTACTTCCTCTAGGGTTAATGTCCGGGCTGGTTTTTTGTCTTCTACCTTTATAATATGGTAGCCATGTTCCGTCTTGATCACAGGGCTGATTTGTCCCACTGGCGTACTAAAGGCTGCCTTGTCAAATTCCGGCACCATTCGGCCAGCCGGGAAATAGCCTAATTCGCCACCGTTTTCTCTAGATCCCGGATCAGCGGAATGTTCTTTAGCCAGCTCAGCAAAGTCTTCTCCTTTTTCTATCCGCGTTCTAAGCTCATTAGCCAGTTTTTCTTCTTCTACTAAGATATGACTGGCCTTAACCTGTTCTGGCATGGCAAATTCCGCTACATGATCCTGATAATATTTCTGTACGTCTTCATCGGTAACCTTGACATCGGCTGTGACCTGGGTGTAAAGCTGTTGTATTTTTATATTATTAACCACTATTTCCTTTAGATCATCCCAGGTAATATTAAACTTCTTTAGAGTAGAAGCTGTTTTCTTTTCATCGCCAAATTGGTTCTCCAGACCTTTCTTTATTTCGTCCATAGGAAGTTGGGCTTCTTCGTCCGTTACAGTAATTCCTTTCTTATCGGCTGCTGCTACAACCATCTGTTCTTCTAATAACTGATCGACAATATCAGCTCTGGCAATGGTACTAACATCAAATTCGGGAGAAAACAGCTTAAAAATAGCAATCCGTTTGTCCACATCAGCCTGCTTGATCTCCTTGTCCCCAACACGGCCGACCACAGTATTACTGCACCCCACAAGCAAAAATGCTACGGTCAAACAAGCCGCCACTTTAGTCCATTTCAATTTCATTATGCGCTTCCTCCTCATTGTTCTCACTCTTAGCTATCACCTTTCCCATTGTACCCTTTACGCTTAGTAGATACAAGCGGTTTCAAGGGTACCAGTATACTGGGGTTAATTGTCTTGGAAGGTAATTTCTGGTAGTTTGGGTGACCGAATAGCTATTAGCTTTTTCGCCTGCTGTAATAGCTGGCGGATAGCTACTATCACCTGCTCTTTGGGTAACCCCTCGGTGCGGAAAACTAGCTCCCGCTCCTTGTCTGGCACAACTACTAACCGCCGCTGGCTGGTCCGAATAAGGGTAATAAGCTCTTCGGGTTTAATGTATATTTCAGGAACTAAAGTCAAGATGACCTTCTGCTCCCGTTCTATTATGCTGGCTATTCCCACCTCGCGGGCCAAAGCTTTTAGGCGGGCCACTTCTAGCAGCGCCTCCACCTCATGTGGCGGGTCGCCATAGCGATCTATCAGATCATCGGCTACTTCGGCCACATCTTCTTCGCTGCGGCAGGCAGCAATAGCCTTGTAAAGCTGCATTTTATCCCGGGCTGAGGACACGTATCTTTCTGGTAAGTAAGCATCAATCGCAAGATCTACCTGTGGTTCTATGGGCACCTTATCTGTTTCGCCCTTGAGCTCACGCACTGCCTCTTCCATAAGTCGGCAGTACATTTCAAACCCCACTGCCGCTATATGGCCGTGCTGCTCAGCACCTAAAATATTACCAGCGCCTCTGATTTCCAGATCACGCAAAGCCAATTTGAACCCCGAGCCCAGCTCAGTAAATTCGCGTAAGGCCTGTAGGCGTTTTTGAGCCACGGTGGATAAGATTTTTTCCGGCTCATAGGTGAAATAAGCGTAGGCTACACGGTTAGAACGGCCCACCCGCCCTCGTAATTGATATAACTGAGCTAAGCCCAATCTTTCTGCCTGCCGCACAATCAAGGTATTCACGTTGGGCATATCTAATCCATTTTCAATTATACTGGTACAGACCAAAACATCATACTCGCCCTTCAAAAAGGACAACACCACTTTTTCCAGCTGGGTCTCTGACAGCTGACCATGGGCTATGCCAATATGCGCTTGAGGCAATAATTGTTGTAACCGCCGAGCCTCAGACGCAATTCCTTCTACACAGTTAAAAAGATAAAACACCTGCCCTCCCCGGGCCAGTTCGCGAGCAATAGCATCCCTAACCAACGAATCGCTGTATTCTATTACATACGTTTGGACCGGATAACGGTCCTCTGGCGGTGTCCGAATAACGCTCATATCACGTAGGCCCACCATGGACATATGAAGTGTCCGCGGAATGGGAGTAGCCGTAAGAGTAAGAACATCTACCGACGACTTGAGTTCTTTTAGTCGTTCTTTTTGCTTCACCCCAAAACGTTGCTCTTCGTCGATAATAACTAAGCCTAAGTCAAAAAAATTTATATCTTTAGATAGTAACCGGTGTGTTCCAATAATAATATCTATTTCGCCCCGACGCAGCCGTTTAATAATTTCCCGTTGCTCTTTGCCCCGACGAAAACGTGACAGTACTTCCACCTCGACCGGATAATGTCCTAGCCGCTCCTGAAAAGTATTGTAATGCTGTTCGGCTAATATAGTGGTAGGCACCAATACCGCCACCTGCTTATGATCCATTACCGCTTTGAAAGCAGCACGAATAGCTACCTCTGTCTTACCATAGCCCACATCACCACAAAGTAGCCGATCCATGGGATGCGGTCGCTCCATATCCTGTTTGATTTCTTCGATGGCTTTAAGCTGATCCGGTGTCTCCTCATACAAAAAAGCATCCTCGAACTCGCGTTGCCAGACAGTATCCGGGGAAAAAGCATATCCTGGTGCCGCCTTACGGCGAGCATAAAGGGCCAGTAGTTCTTGGGCCATCTCGGCTACTGACTGTTTAACCTTTTTCTTAGCTCGATGCCACTCATTACCGCCCAATTTACTAAGACGTGGATTTTCACCTTCCGGGCCAACGTACTTTTGCAGTAAGTACACTTGATCTGTCGGTACATACAGCTTATCATGCCCTGCATATTCAATTACCAAGTAATCTCGTGTTACACCAGCACTATCTAAAGTCTCTACACCTAAATACCGCCCAATACCATGGGATATATGAACTACCAAATCTCCCACTTTAAGGTCGGTGAAACTAGGGATAGCTTCATCCATCGGCATCCGTCGTTCTCGCCGACGTGCTTGACCGAACAGCTCACTGTCGGTGATCTGAACTACTTTCCAGGTGGGTAGTTCAAATCCTTCAGAAATAGCACCGACCACCACTTGAGCCTGAACCTGCGGCAAATGCTCACGCAGCCACTCTTTTAACCGCTCTGCTCGACTAGCAGTACTGGCCCGCAAAGTAATAGCATAAAGGTCATGATGCCAACGTATAAGGTCCTGAGCCAGTCGGACTTCATCCTTGCTGTACGCCGTCAGGGTGCGGGCAGCTACCGCCCAACCCTTTTGGGGAGTAGTGAACGGTGCCCGGCGCAAGAAAAGGCTAAGATCAATGCGCTGCAGAGGTTTTAAACGCCGGAATAGTTCTTCCGGGTCAAGATACAAATTAGTTTCTTCCGGTAGCAGATTTCCCTCTTCCAATAAACGGGCTTGCATGTTGGCTAACTCTCGCGAAAAACTTTTCCCTTCCTCTGCCAGCTGTAAAGGTTCGTCCATAAACACCAATGTCCCAGGTAACAAGTAATCACTGAGAATTGCCGTTTCCTTATAAGCAAAAGGGATTAACCGTTCTTGCGGTTCGGCCAAACCCTGGGCAGTCCGTTCCAACAAAGCCTCTATTTTAAGTCGCACCTTATCTGCTTGAGCATTAAGACCACGAGCCAGCAAATTTTGCTGATAGCGGACAGCTGCTTCCCGTAAATTAGATAGAACCTGTTCCCGCTCACGAAGCGACAAGGCAGCTTCAGTTGCTGGCCCAACCCATGCCTCCTTAATGTTGGCTTGGGATCGCTGACTTTCCGGATCGAATTCACGCAAAGAATCCACTTCGTTGTCGAATAATTCTAATCTATAGGGCCGCACTGCCGGTAGTGGGAAAATATCGACAATATCACCGCGCGCAGCAAATTGGGCCCTAGATTCCACCCTCTCTACCCGCTCATAACCTAACTGTGTCAAGCGAGCGATAAGTTCTTCGCGATCGAGAATCATACCTGGAGTTATCGGAAAGCTGCGCTGAATAAAAACTTCCCGGGGGGGCAAGCGGCGAGACAGGGCAACCAGAGGAGCCACTACTATTAACTTTTCGCGACGAACTAAAGCCGATAATACCTTCAGCCGTTGCACCATAAGTTCCGGACTTTCAGCGTAGTATTCATAAGGTAAAACCTCAGCTGGCGGATAAATGGCAATAGAAGCTGTTGGTAAGAAAGCCCTCAGGTCCTCGGCTACAGTCTCGGCCTGTTGCAAATGGGTAGTAAGATACAAAGCCGGGCGTCGTGTTTTTTTAAGTATAGCCGCTGCCACATATGCCTTTTGGGCTCCACTTAAACCATGAACTAAAAGCTCGTCTGTTCCCTGGGAAATATTATCGCAAAGCAATTTCAGTTCACTATATTCCGCTATATCTTCTTCAACGAACACGCCATTCCCTCCGTTTTTAAAAACAGCAAAAGGGGCCTGTATAATCAGGCCTTTCCCAGAAAACAATTGGGCGAGCAACCGCCAATAGTGTTTTCCGTATCAATTATAACTGCCTGCTCAAATCGGCGCAAGTAATATGAACTAAGGGCAAAAAATTCCCTTGCAAAAGTCTACCATATATGTATAATATTGTTATTGAGTGGCAAATTCCGGGAGTTCTCCCGCTGAAATTGTCGATTTGGTTATTGCCCTAACTTCTCTGCCGGAAAGTCGTTGTATTAATCTTCT
>JAAYWY010000174.1 GCA_012516165.1 Bacillota bacterium | reverse complement strand
CGCTTCACCTGGATTACCATTGCCGGTCTGGTAGTTCTGCTCATAGTTGCGCGGATGTTTGGCTGGTGGAAACCAAGCGCTAACAAAAACTAAACTCCGTCATAAAATTTATCGTGGTACTAATTGGCGTCATTATTAAAAAACGAGTTCGGGTAGCACAATGCTACTCGGACTCGTTTTTGCACTACTTTCTGTCCTTTTAATTCAAGTATGGCGAAGCATCCCGCTAAGGTAACCCTATTCCCCTTGTCAGACTGCCCCATACCTCGTGAGAAGCGATTTCTTGTGGAGTCCCCTGGGCTCTAATCTTCCCCTGGTCCAAAACTACAGCTCGGTTAGCCAAGGCCAACACTTCTTGAAAATCATGGGTTACTAACACAGCTGTCGTACCGGTACCGGTGAGCACGGATTTAAATTCACTAACCAGCGACTTTCGGGAAATAACATCGATAGAAACGAAAGGTTCGTCCAGCAGTAATACTTCCGGTTCCAAGGCAAAAGCTCGGGCCAGGCTCACCCGCTGTGCTTCACCGCCGGATAGGGTAAGGGCATTTTGGTTAGCCAAATGATCAACACCAAAACGTTTTAACCACCTAAGCGCTTTTTCTTTGGCTCCTTGTTTTTGCCCGCGCAGCTTCAATCCCAAAGCAGCGTTTTCTAATACTGTACAGTCGAGCAGTAAAGGATCTTGAAAGACTACAGCCAATCGACGCCGCACCGCCAATGCATTCTTGCGAGTAACTTTATCGTTAGCAAAAAACAATTCCCCCCGATCAGGCAAAGCCAAGCAGGCTAAAATTGTAAGCAGTGTACTCTTGCCAGCACCATTAGGACCAATAAGAGCCACTACTTCCTTCGGTTGGACAAAAAAACTATCCACCTGCAAAATACAGCGGCCGCCGCGTCTTACGGTAATGTCCTTTACTGTAAGTACCGCTGTCACGTCTGCCGCCTCCTTTGCTGTAACACCGTTAGGAAATAGCTGATACTGTAAGAAATAAGCAGGAGAATAAAACTGAGTGCTAAAGCCAAAGCAAAATTACCTTTGTTTACTTCCAACACGATGGATGTGGTCAGTACACGACTGTACCAACGCACATTGCCGCCTACAGCCATAGAAGCTCCGACTTCAGCGATAACACGGCCAAATCCGGCCATAACCGCTGCCAACACACCCATCCGTACTTCTCGTAAAATTAACCACCAAAATTGCAGCGGCGATGCACCCAGAGCCAGGATCTGCAGCCGGAGCTTGGGTGATAGCTGTTGAACAGCGCTCATGGTAAGTCCGGCTACCAAAGGTAAAGCAATAATGGACTGAGCAATCACCATAGCCGTAGGTGTATACATAAGGCCGAGAAAACCAAGCGGCCCTCGCCGCCACAAAAACAAGGCCACCCACAAACCCACCACCGTAGGTGGTAAACCCATGCCAGCATTGACCGCCCCCACCAAAAACTCCCGACCTCTAAATTGTGACACAGCGAAATATAAACCCAGGGGTACACCAAGCACTAAGCTTATCAGCGTAGCTGTGCCTGATACCTTTAACGTAAGGAGGGCGATGGAATAAACTTCTTTATCGCCTTTTAATATGAGCTTAAAAGCTTGCACTAACCCCTGAATTATGAAATCCATAGGTAAAACCACCTAGATAAAATTATTCTAAAAAGAAACCATCCAGCGAGTGGTTTGCTTTAAGACGGTTAGAGCATATGCCAGGGATTTCTAGGCAGCGGCCTTAAAGTCCAGAAAACCAGGCATATCGGCACCGCCAGTCACGGGCGGCCGCAGAGTGCCGCCCCTACGAGAACACCTGTCTTCATGTCGCCAATACATAAAGTTGCAAGGCCCATCCTCAAAGCGGAGCTTAGCCCTCATTCAAAGGAGCAAAGGAAGTAGCTCCCACCCAACCTAAATCAAACCAACGAAGATAGCACATCGGCTGAGACTTTTTCCTAGCAAGCGACATTAAAGAGAGGTATAAAGCAGTCTTGGCAAAGTGAGGTTTAGAGGCGGGACCAACACAGGACGTGTAAGGCAGCCCCAAAAGGCATAGCCGCCAAATTGGGCCGGAACCCCGCCGGAAAGCCGAGCTAAGCCTTAGACTACCCCCTGAAGTTCCTAGTAATAAGCCTGAAAGCCAGGCATGTCGGCACCGCCAGTCATGGGCAACCACAGAGGGTCATCCTTCAGATGCAGGCCCCCCTCCTTACAACTTGTGGTCTACGTCTCTACCACTCATCTGGTTTGCCAGCATCAGGGAAGAACAACGGCTGTCCAAACTTATCCACACCAAATTCGCCGATTACTTTCTGCGTATCCTCGGCCACCATAAACTCCACAAAAGCCTTGGCACCCTCGGCATTTAT
>JAAYWY010000173.1 GCA_012516165.1 Bacillota bacterium | reverse complement strand
TAGCTACCGAAAGGTGGACCTTGTATATATGGATGTTAAAGAAAAAGCCGATGGCCTTACCAATTTGTTTGATCATGAAAAAGTCAATATCAAAGCAATAGACAAGCATATCTGGGCCCTTACTTTACCATCTTTAATAGAGCTTATGTTAGCAACTCTTTTTGGAATGGTCGATATGGTTATGGTGGGCAATGTCAGCACGGCATCATTGGCAGCAGTGGGAATAAGTAATCAACCCATGATGCTCATCTTATCTGTCTTTCAGGCACTAAACGTAGGCACCATGGCCCTGGTGGCTCGCTTCACTGGCACTGATGACCATCGTTCATCCTGTTTAGTACTAAGACAAACATTGATCCTAGCAATGTTGTCCGGTACAGTCGTCAGTGTGCTAGGATTTGTTTTTGCCCAAAGTGTAGTTACCTTTATGGGAGCTGAGCCCGAAGTAATTCCTTTGGCTACATCGTATTTTGCCATCACAGCATCAGGTGCTTTTTTTGTTGCCGTTACCATGGGCATCGGTGCTGCACTGCGCGGTGCCGGTGATACACTCACCCCAATGAGATATAATCTTATCTCTAATTTATTTAACGTCTTTGGTAACTATATACTGATCTTTGGAAAACTGGGCTTTCCTGCTCTAGGCGTAACCGGAGCTGCCCTATCTACCACTATCTCCCGCGGCTTAGCTATGATCATGGCCCTTTATGCTGTCCATCGTCCCCACTCTCTGTTTTCGCTTTCCACTAGGCAAAAAACAGGGATCGATATTGATCTCATGAAACGTATACTTAGGATCGGTCTTCCCTCAGGATTGGAACAATTAGCGTTAAGGACTGGACAAGTGGAGTTTGCTCGTACTGTGGCTGGCCTTGGTACCACGGTGTTTGCCGCTCACCAAATAGCTCTCAATGTAGTCAGCCTTTCTTTTGCTCCCAGCCAAGCCTTTGGTATGGCAGCCACCACCTTAGTCGGTCAAAGCCTTGGTGCTAAAAGACCCGATATTGCCGAAAAATGCGGCTTGGAAACACGTCGGTTGGGTATGATAGTTGCCGTGTCTATTACCACTTTATTTTTCTTTTTCGGCAAACAAATCGCTGGTATCTATACCAACGATGCAGAGGTAGCGCTCATGACTGCGGGGGCCCTAAAAATCGTAGCCATCATGCAACCTTTACAGTCGACCCAATTTATCTTAGCCGGTGCGCTGCGCGGCGCCGGTGATACACGCTGGCCACTGTTTTCCACCATGATTGGAATTTGGGGTATCCGAGTTGTGTTCGCTAAGCTATTCATCAGCATGGGTCTAGGATTGATAGGTGCTTGGTTAGCCCAACTTTTGGATCAGCTTTTTCGCTCTATTTTCATCTATGCCAGATATAATTCCGAACGTTGGAAAACCATGGAGGTATAGGTTATATCCAGTAGAATATATAAAAGGTCCGGCCTAGGCCGGACCTTTTATTCTTATCCTTCTTATCCTTTTTCTGCTAAATACTTTACTAGGTTAGCACGGGTAACAATACCAAGGATTTTACCACTGTCGTCTACCACTGGAACCCGGTTCACTCTTTTTCTAGTCATTATGCGGGCTATTTCCTCACCGGTGGCACTTTCTTTTACTGTAGCCACACTACTTAGCATAACCTCTTTTACTTTGCTCTTTTTTAGCATCTCGAACCCTTTGCGAAACGAGGCAATGTCCGTTATCTGTGTATACGGCGATATCCACTTGGAAGAACTAATCAGAGGGACTACATGCATGCGGCTGGAATACTTAATGATATCAGCCTCGCTGACAATACCCACCACTATATCATCTTCGTTTACCACTGGCACTCCACTAATATTATGGCTGGCCATAAGGTTTATTAC
>JAAYWY010000172.1 GCA_012516165.1 Bacillota bacterium | reverse complement strand
AGGCTGTTGGCTATTTGGAGCCGATAACCTATTTTGTACTGCGAAAGGCACATTATTCTTGTTTGCTTAATAAGCTGTAGAAAGTGTAGACTGCTTTATTTCGCTACCCCAATGAGGGAAAGGTGGTGCTATTTTGGCTTCTAAAGATCTGAAGCAGCTTGATATATGGGTGACTAGAGGTTCCCCTAGCGACTGGACAGTGGATACTAAGGGCTTGCTGTTAAGCTATAGCTCCATTCAAGAGGCAATAGATGCTGCTTTGCCAGGTAGTACGGTGCTGATACCACCTGGTATTTATAATGAGCAGGCAATTATTGGAAAACCAATTACCCTAACCGGGCCGGAGCCTGATCAGGGAGAGGTCATAATTGATGCTGCTGGCTTAGCAACGGTGCCTACCGTCTGGATTCAGGCTAGCAATGTGACTGTACGCCGTCTTACCATTAGAAACGGACCTGGGCGGGGAATTCAGGTAGGCTCAAGTGAGCATCTTAATTTGACAGATGTGACCATTGAATACAACACTATTACCGGTCATGACAAAGCCGGTATTCTTACTGCTCATTCGGCTGCTATGTGTATTAAAAACAATATTATTACCGACAATGGTAAAGTTCCTAGCTTCGAACGGGCCGGAGTACTTCTTTATCCCCACGGGCCGTGCCAGGTTAAGAAGAATATTATCCGCAACAATGTTAGTGATGGTATCTTTGCTCGGGCCAGCAATACTGGTCTGGTGATAGAAGGAAATGTAATCGAGCAGCATAGCTTTGGTGGGGGTATTACGCTGGCTTGGGACGAACGCAATGTTACCATTCGTCGCAACACTATACGTGCTTGTGGAGCAGGAACCAATGATGAACAAGGAGGCATTGTGATTTTGCAGTCCAGTGCTGAGCTAATCGAAGGGAACGTAATTGAGGCTTGCAATCGTTATGGTATTATGTGGGGTTGGGTGCCGACCACCGGGCCTAGACCGGACGAGATACTAATTAAGGGCAATACTATCAAGAATTGCCTACAAGATGGAATGTTTCTTTTTTCTCAAGGACCGGGAGGATGGATTCCGCCAGATATTTTTCCCTTGGAACCGATTGTTACCGAAAATAGGCTGCTTAACAATGGCCGGGCAGGCATATACGTGAGTAATGCTTATTATTATTCCCCAGGAAATGCTAGGCCAGATATTTTCTGTAATAGTTTTTCCGGTAACGTTTGGGGAGTCTATAATGCTACAGCGCAGCAGGTTAATGCTGTAAACAATTGGTGGGGATCCAGCAGCGGGCCGTTTCATCCAACATTAAATCCTGATGGTAGTGGCGATCCAGTAAGCGACCGGGTGGACTTTATCCCCTGGAAAAAAATGCTGCCACCGACCGGGGTTGATTGTCTCGAGGTGAAACGAGTGCTTGGTTGGTGCAGTGGTGAAGTAGTTTTATCCCATAATATTAATATTCCTGTTCAAGCAGGGGAAGCCTGCGATGGGCTGGATATAACGCAGGTTGAGCAAATTGGATGCCAAGTAATAGACCGAGACTGCAGCGTGGTACATGTAAAGGTTAATGAATCAGAGCCGTGTTTGGTTGTGACACTGAGGCTAACAGTGAAAATAGAAATCAGCTTGAAAGATCTCAACGATCAAACCTTGTGTAAGTTTACCAAAAGTTTAAGTCAATTAACTAATATGATATTATCTGTGGTTGATCTAGACTGGCAAAGTAGCGATTGGAGGTCTTTAGTCTCGTGCTCAGTGATGAACGATAGCTGCCGCATAGAGTTGTTAGGCGATACTGATGCACCGCTGCTATCTTGTAATGTTAGCCTGTGCTTGTATTTACAAGCTGCGGCCGTGGCTAAGCTATGTGTTCCGTTTTACGATCTAAATGATGTATAAACGCCAATAAACCCTGCCGGAGCTGCGCGGCAGGGTTTATTGAAAAACTAGTAGTTAGTTAGGTTGGGCAAAAAGCTCAATGGCCATTATACCGGACTTGTTGCCAGTATAGTGCGAAATTCCGATGCCTACTTTAGCAAATTTGGGGTCTAGCATAATAGCCTTGTGGCTACTGCTGCGCATTAGGTTAGCGTGAGCTTGGTAGACGGAGCCAGCGGCCGCTAAGTTCTCTCCTAAATAGGCATATTTGTAACCTTCTCTGGTCAGCTGCTGTCCAGCGGTGCCGTAGCCTGGAATGTTATGTTCGTAGCTGTCTAGTTCTATCAGCTTGTCAGCTCTAAGCCGGGCTATACGTACTAGCTCAGGATCCACCGTTACTGGTGCGGCTCCCACCTTAGTGCGCTCTTGGTTAATATAGCTAAGCAGTTGCTGCTCTTCGGCGGTTAGACTGGCAAGTGGCTGTTCGGGCTCGGGGTCCGTGTCTACCGGCGGATTAGGGGTTGGGGTCGGCTGGGGTGCTGGTGTGCTGGGAGTAGGGCCACTAGGTCTAGTGGGTTGATACTGGTTAAGATAATCTAAATACCAGTTAGGGTTTTGCTGTGGGTTACTCGGATAAGATGGCGTCGGATTTGGTTTAGGTGTCGGTGTGGGATTGGGAGCGGGTATTGGATTTGGATCAGGTGTAGGGTTTGGAGTCGGGGTTGGGCTTGGTTGGCTAGGTGTAAGCAAACTGGTGGAATACTTTTGCATGTAATTAAGATACCATTCTGCCGAGCCGTACGCCGGAGCACCCCACGCCGTGGCCGATAGTGCTAATACAGTAATGGCGGTTACAGTGATTACTGTAAGGGTTGATAGTTTTTTCCTCACTAAATTTCCTCCTTGCCATACTTGAATTGAGCTTGTCCATCCAGTAGATATAGTAAAGCGAAACCGGAAAAAGGAGCGCAGGTGCAACTCCTGGGTTCATTATAAGTTGTACATACTGATTATGGCAAAACGGGTGGTTTGGATTGTAGAGTTGTCAGTGGTATTTTTAAGCGGCGGACAAGCTTATTAAGACCGATTCCAAGTGTAGTACCTTAGTGGAAGAAATAGGAACGCCATTATTGAGTATGCACTTTTTAGCCCGCTGTTTCATACCATAAAGCAGCCACAGAAACAGAACCAAAAGGCGGCAGTGGTTCTCGGCCTGGCGGTTCTCTAGGTAAGGAAGGAGGTTTAAATTGCATGGTACAACTGCAACAAGCTATTCCCGGTTGCGAGTTGGAAAACCCGGTCATAGATTGTATTGAAGTTCTTAAAGTGTACGATCAGTGCGTGAAGGAAGATGTTTTGCTGCAGCAAATTACTTTACCCACAGGCTGTCCCAATCCTCTACCAGAGGGTGCTACAGTGGATTGTGCGTTAGCGTTTGACATCGAAGCAGCTACGGGGCTTCCCGAAACCCGGTGTGAAGTTATTAACGTTGGTGCACCTGATGAGGAAGGTTTTTCCGATGTGACAGTACGGCAACGGCTAGTATTTGATATTACTATTCACGATGCTTCCGGTGAGGTTCTTTGCGGGCCATCACGTATGGGGCCGGAGTTCTTCTTTAATACAGTACTATTGTATGCTCCTGATGGCACCTTTGGCCAGTGCCGGATCTTAAGTACGCTGTGTTCCTGTGAGATTATTCCCGATCCCGATAATCCAGGATTAAATGTACTTCTTTGCACCAAAAAAATATGTAAGGAGATTCAGATTAAAGCTTTGGTGAAGCTTTGTGTACCCACCTATGGTTTTTGTGTCCCAGCTACTTGTACAGTCAGACCGCAGCCGGAGTTTCCTTGCCCGCCGGAAAATATTTTCCCGCCGCAAAAGCCACAACCCTAAACACCTAATTGTTTCAGTAAGGGAGAGGTTAATGCCTCTCCCTTACTGCGCCGACTATGCTTGAGCTAATATAATTTTTTAAGGAGGGATAGACTTGAGCCCGCTGGTAAAGACGGAAGTGATTGTTGGGGAGAACACGGCGGAGTTGTTATTAGAGACAGACGTGGTTCTTTTTGATCCGGCAGTGAAAATTCGTAATGTTACTGGTGAAGTGTTGGATATTACTACCTACATTTTACCAGATACGGTATTGATACAGGGACGGGTGAAACACCACCTGTTTTATGTTGGGACGGATATGGTAGTGCGCCACCAAGCTGCGGAAGTGCCGTTTTGTACTTACGTCCGCATACCAGGGACCGAATCTTTTATGCAGGTGAGTGTTCACAATTGTATTGAGAGCGTACTGCCTGATCTAACCTCAGATGGCCAAACAGTGAAGCTAAAAACCGTATTAGGCTTACTGGCAAAAGTTACAGAGACTAGAGAGCTAGAGCTAGAGGCAGGCGAAGGACCGGTATATTTGTTCCCGGAAATTAGCGAAGAAAGTGCAATTGAAGAAGTAAACGAAAGCGCGGTTACCCTTATCCAGCCAGCCCTCAAGGTGATAGAGATAAAAGTTCAAGTGGTGATTTCGGCTGCTGAGGTCATTACCGACAAAGTAGTGGTCAAAGGTTGTCTTAGTGAAGATATTTTTACTGTAGGATTAGAGGACGGTATTGAACACCACCAAAAAGAAGAGCTTCCTTTTAGCACTTTAGTGGAACTACCCGGTGCTTGTGCAGGTATGAAAGCCCAGGTGAACGCTCAGGTGGAGGAAATTAAATATGAACTTACAGCTCAAGGCACCGAACTCAAACAAAAGATTATTTATCTGCTGGGGGTGAAAGCAAGCCAAGATGTAGAGCTGTCACTGTCGGTGGGCAATACGCTTATTAAAGCTCAACGGGTGGTAGGAACCGAGACGTTGCATAAGCTATTACAGCATAGCCTTGTTTTAGTGCCAACAGCTCAGAAAGTGAATCAAGTGAACGGCGAAGTAACCGAAATTGCAACGGATGTCATCACGGGCAAAATAATTGTGCAAGGAGTTTTTGTCGCTCGTATTTCTTTTACTGGAACCGATGGTATTAATTATGAGTCAGAGGAGCGGTTGCCGTTTGTGAGCTATGTACTCTTAGCTGGAGCACAACCGGGGATGACGGCCAAGGTAATTCCAGGGGTTGTCGGCATTATTCCTGAGTTTAATGCTACCGATAACCTGCTTCATATCAAAGTGTTCCTTAAGGCAACAGTGAAGGCTCTGCAATGGGTGCAGGCAGCAGTAGCAGAGGTTGAGTAACACTTGAGGCGTGCATTACCAATTCAATTTACCACACCTTAATCGGAAATCGGAGGTAGGCTCTGTTATCTTAAAGCAGAGTCTTCTTTTTTTCTGCTTGCAGCCATATCTTATATCAGCAAGCGGGGTGGGAGGAAAAGAAGCATGAACCAAAAGATGGATACACAATTGGTGTATAGACCAGTACAGAGTTTTACTTTGCCAGCAGAGTTAGAGGCCTGGACGCAGGTGCGAATTTGTCCACGGGAAGTGCTAGATCCCACTGCCGAGTTTTTATCTGTCCGCAGACGGATAGATGGGCAGCGATTACAGATTAGAGGGGAGCTGCTGATTAAAGGAACGTTGGCTCTCCCTAAGGGACAACTGCAGACATTAAATAAGACCAGCAGTTTTGGTTTGGATTTTTATCTGCCGGAACCTATTCTGACTGGACATGTGGTTATTGGGCCCCAGGTGGCAGGGTTGACTTATACTATCAATCGCGTAGGTCGAAAACAGGCCGAGGTAAAATTTCTTATTGCCAGCGCCTTTAAGGTAAAAGTTATGGCCGTTCAGCCGTATGAAACAGCGGCACTGTTATCTCATTGCCATTTTAAACCGGTGTTTTTGTCCATAGTGTTAGCTACTCAGGTAGAGAGTTTTCAGCGGGAGCTGCTTTTGCCGTTGGATCCGCCAGCGCGCAAGATTGTTCGAGCCGACATTGCTGAACCAGAGGTTCAGGTTGATTGGGCCCAGCCTTTAGT
>JAAYWY010000003.1 GCA_012516165.1 Bacillota bacterium | reverse complement strand
GGACGGTATTCTTCTTATTGCTGGCGTGGATCGAATCTTTGACATGATCCGTACATCCATGAACGTGGTGGGCGATGCGGCTGGTGCCGTGGTAGTTGCTGCCACCGAAGGCGAGCTCAAGACCCTACCGACTGGGGTTAACGTCGGCGGGAAATAAGATAGGGACTTTGCAGCAATAAGATATAATATTATCAGGACTAAATAAAGTATAGCTGAGCTAAGATGCTATCAGACAAGGATAAGGAGCAGGTTATGGAATTTGCGGAGTTCATATACCATTGCTTATAGAAAAGATGCGTATAAACATTGTACCGTGGCCGATAAAGTACAACAATTTAGTGACTAATAACAGACATCACTATAGATAGGGCGGGAAATGCCTAGGATGTGGGCTATTTCCCGCCGTATTATTTATGGTAGAACAAAAATATGGTCGTATTGTAGCCATCTCATCTGTATCTGCTAAACGAGGCGGCGGGATTTTTGGTGGTGCGCACTACTCGGCTTCTAAAGCGGGCGTTCTAGGTCTTAAATATCTATCACAAACAAAACACCAGTATAGTCCTCTTCCGCTTGCAATCAGCGAGGAATTTTGGAAAACTTTACCTAAAGAATATCAGGATATTATCCAAGAAGCAGCAAACGAGGCGAGAGACTACCATCGTTCACTGATTAAAGAAGACGATGAGGCGCTAGTTAGTGAGCTTGAAAAAGAAGGCGTAATTATAAACGCTGTGCCAGACATCGAGCCGTTTCGTAAGGCAGTAGAACCTGTATACGCAGAATTCGAAGATACATTTGGGCGTGACCTAATAGAAAAACTTAAAAATGCTGCTGCTGAAGCTAGGTAGCTACGGAATATGCGTGGGCCAGCAATGGCCCACCTAAACTATTACAGTTTCTGATATAGGGGTTGATAGCTTGAGATCAGTGATAAAGAAAATGTCACACGCAGTAAGTGTTATCGAGACGGCTATTCCTTTTTTTATCCTAGCCGGGGAGTTAATGAATCATGGTGGGTTGTCTAAGCGGCTATTGAAGTTTGCTAGTACCCTTGTGGGGCACCTCTGGGGCGGCTTAGCTCAGGTAGTAGTACTTGTGAGTATGTTTTTTGCTGGTGTATCGGGATCAGCGGTTGCCAATAGTTCGGCTGTTGGCACAGTCTTAATAGATGCCATGGATGAAAGAGGCTATGATAAGGCTTTTGCTGCTGCTGTCATTGCGGCATCTGGGACCATAGGCATATTGATACCTCCAAGCATACCCATGGTAGTATATGGGTGGCTTGCTAATGAATCTATAGGTAAGCTTCTTTTGGCAGGAGCAATACCAGGTTTGATGTTAGGTATAGCATTAATGATATTGTGTGCGGTAATTTCTCGCAAAAACAATTATCCGCGCGAGCCTCGTGCATCTTTCAGCATGGTACTAGAAGCGGGCAAAAGCACTATCTTAGCATTACTCACACCAGTGGTAATTATTGGTGGTATTTTATCCGGAATTGTAACTCCTACTGAAGCCGCAGTAATTGCCGTGGTATGGTCGTTTCTTATTGGAAAATTTGTGTATCATGACTTAGAATGGAAAATGATTCCAACGGTGTTAAAGAACACAGTTATAAGTACGGCAGGGGTTATGATTATAATTGCTGCTGCCAATATTTTTGCCTGGTTAATAGCTTTAGGACGTGTGCCTGAACAAGTTGCCCAGTTAATACTATCAATCACAACTAGCAAGTTCGGGGTTTTATTGTTGATGAATTTGGTATTATTACTTACAGGAATGATCATTGATCTTTCTCCTGCTGTAATGATACTTACCCCTATTTTATTGCCTGTTGCTAAACAAGTTGGAGTGGATCCGATTCATTTTGGTGCTTTGATGGTTGTTAATCTTGGCATTGGGCTCTACACTCCCCCAGTGGGGACTTGCCTTTTCGTTGCCAGTGCGTTAGCCAAGCTTAAAATGGAGGAAGTTGTAAAAAAGCTTGCTCCCTTCTATGTAGTAGCTTTGGTAGTGCTCATTCTAGTTACCTATGTGCCTGGGGTATCCCTTTGGTTACCATCGCTCATGAAGTAAGAGGACTATCTATATTAGAGTGAAATTAAATTGATGTTACATTAAGCGACAGCCTGTGTTCCCACTTATTAAGGATATAGTAGAATAATTGACGGATGTGAATTCTGTGAAAGGACTATATAGCCCACAATCCGTATTAGACCTGTTGCCGCCTGAACCTAATACCCAGGGGTTTCGTGCCTCGATAAGAGAGACTGTTCTTCAAGCTGGGCGAAAAATTGTTGTTTTAGACGATGACCCTACAGGCATCCAGACGGTACATGGCATTAATGTCTACACATCTTGGGATTATGCAACTCTTAGCGATATGATGCTAGAAGAAGAGCCGTTGGCTTTTCTGATCACTAATTCTCGTAGTTTAACTTCCCAAGGGGCACGGCAATTAAACACGAAAATAGTATCGACTATCCTGGAACTGGGGCAAAAACTTGATCGAGAGGTAATATTCATCAGCAGAAGTGATTCCACTCTCCGAGGCCATTATCCGCTGGAAGTGTTGGTCATCCAGGACCTATGGGAAAAAGCGTATGGGTGCAAAATTGATGGGCATGTTATTGTTCCTGCTTTTCCCGAAGGCGGACGCTTTACGGTGGATGATGTTCACTACGTCCAAGAAGGCGACCTACTTGTACCGGCGGGGCAAACTGAATTTGCCAAGGACCCGGTGTTTGGATACAGAAGTTCCGATTTAAAGGAATGGGTACAAGAAAAAAGTGAAGGACGTTGGAGCAGCAAAGAGGTATTGTCGTTATCGCTGGAGACTATTCGTTCCCAAGGTCCCAGTATAGTAGCACAATATTTTGAACAAGTCTCCGGTGGTAAGCCGGTTGTCGTCAATGCTGCCAGCTACAGTGATTTAGATATCGTAGTGCAAGGTTTACAAAGGGCTGAAGCGGCGGGAAAGCATTTTATATACCGCACAGCGTCCTCTTTTCCCAAGGTTTATGGCGGAATTGGTGATAAGCCACTTCTTGGTGCCGAAGACATTTATCAAAAGGAAGAAATAAAAGGCTCAGGTGGTTTAGTTGTAGTGGGGTCCCATGTTCAACGAACTAATGAGCAGCTGATAGCTCTTAAAGAACGAGGCTATAAAGTACTGGAGATAGATGTTAAACGTATACTAGATTTTCATAATGGGGACGGGACCGAACTGGCAGACGAAATTTGTCTAGAAGTTGAACGAATGTTAAGATCAAACCAGGTGGCTATTGTGGCTACAAGTCGGGAAGTAATACGTGGGAAGAGCAGCGAAGAAGATATTCTCATAAGCAATGAAATATCGAGGTATTTGACTAAGTTGGTAGAATCGCTAAAAGTTCGCCCACGCTTTATAATTGGCAAAGGCGGAATAACTTCCAGCGATGTGGCCACGAAAGGATTGGGTATAAAAAAGGCGGCGGTACTTGGGCAAGTGCTGCCCGGAGTTCCTGTCGTCCGCCTTGGGCAAGAAACAAGGTTTCCCGGATTACCTTATGTTGTGTTTCCTGGTAATGTGGGTTCTAACCAGGATTTGGCCAATGCAGTAGAAATATTAAACGGATGAGGACGGGGGCCAGGCGCCCCCTTTAGTTAATTACCCACTTGGTTTATTTAAAATTGCTGAGTTGTTGGCCCACACCAACCAGACGTAGGGCCCGTTCGGTGGCCAAGACAAGCAATTCTTCGCTACGGCGCATGGCATCGGGTAAGGATATGGGGTAAGGCGTGAGAGGGAACACGGCATCGATACCGCAAGAATAAACGGGTTTTACATCGTCGCCAATGCCGCCAGCAAGAGCAATGACCGGCAGGGAATGGGCTTTAGCTGCTTGGGCGATGCCGGAGAGGGTTTTGCCGAAGGCGGTTTGAGCGTCGATTTTGCCTTCGCCGGTGAGCACCAGGTGGGCTTTTTGCAATCGTTCTTGTAAGCCAACGGCTTTCATGACAATTTCAATGCCGGGCATTAAGGTAGCATCAAGAAAGGCCATGAGCCCAGCCCCCAGCCCGCCAGCAGCCCCAGCACCAGGAAATGATATAATGTCTTTTCCTAAATCTTGCTTTATAATTTGGGCCAAATGAGCTAAATTTTCGTCCAGCTTTGTTACCAGGGCAGGCGTAGCACCTTTTTGGGGCCCATAAATAGCAGCTGCACCTTGGGGACCGCAAAGCGGATTGTTTACATCACAGGCCACGGTAACGGTTACTTCTTGCAAACGGGGATCAAGGACCGTAAGGTCAATATGGGCTAGATTCTCGAGTGCGCCGCCACCCCAGCCGATATCCTTCCCGTTGGCATCGAGGAACTTGCCTCCCAAAGCCTGGGCCATACCCACGCCACCATCATTGGTGGCACTGCCGCCGATACCTATTATCAAATGCTGACAACCAGCAGCTAAAGCTGCTAGTATAAGCTCACCTACACCGTAGGTGGTGGTGACAAGGGGATTGCGCTTTTCTTCGGGAACTAAATATAGGCCGGCCGCCGCCGCCATTTCTATAACCGCTGTTTTTCCATCTCCTAAGATGCCAAAACTGGCCTGAACAGGTTCACCTAAAGGGCCAGTTACGGTAATAGGCTGCAGGGTACCCCCTGTGGCCATGACCAGGGCTTCTGCAGTTCCTTCACCACCGTCAGCCATAGGGATTAGTTCTATCTTGGCTTGAGGCCAGAGGTGTCTTACTCCAGTGGCCATGGCTTTTGCTGCCTGTATAGCAGTAAGGCTACCTTTGAACGAGTCTGGTGCAATGATAATATGCATAACAAAATTCCTCCTTGAAGTGCGACATAGTTGTTATGGCCCGATAGGTTTTGGCCTAAAAAACTAACCAAATGTGTTTGGCGGTTACTCCATAACATTCCCTTAAAAGGATTGTTATTCCTGCTTTTTGGTTGCGGATTCCTTAGCTTTTAGGTATCCCAAGGTACCATTCTAATTTTGTAAAGGAGAGTGCACCATGCCGAAGGTTTTTGTAACGCGTCAGATTCCAGAACCAGGTCTAGATTTGTTGCGTCAATTTGCTGAGGTTAAAGTTTGGCCTGAAGAGTTACCACCGCCCCGCGAAACTCTTCTTCGGGAGGTAAAAGATTGCGATGCTTTGGTATCGCTCCTTACAGACCGAATCG
This sequence comes from Bacillota bacterium, assembly GCA_012516165.1. Taxonomy (GTDB): domain Bacteria; phylum Bacillota; class DTU030; order DUMP01; family DUMP01; genus JAAYWY01. The sequence continues at coordinate 29,379 of JAAYWY010000003.1, read as the reverse complement.
ATGGCGAGCTGCTGGATCAAGCTTCTAAGCTTAAGGTAGTGGCTAATTATGCTGTAGGCTATGATAACATGGATATATCTGCTGCTACCCAGAGGGGGGTTCTCCTGACCAATACCCCTGGTGTTTTAACTGATACCACCGCTGACTTAGCCTTTACGCTTATCTTAGCTGCGGGGCGTCGGATAGTTGAAGCTAACAGATACGTGATGGCTGGGAAATGGAAAACTTGGGGCCCCACTCTTTTGCTCGGGCAGGATATCCATGGAGCAACATTGGGCCTGGTGGGGCTAGGGCGTATTGGTTCGGCAGTAGCCAGACGGGCCCAGGGTTTTAACATGAAGGTTCTATATTATAGTGTTCCCCGCAACGAGGAGATGGAAAAAGAACTAGGGGTAGAGTACGTTTCTTTCGACGAATTACTCAGCCAATCCGATTTTATTAGCATCCATGTACCTCTAACACCGGATACACGGCACCTTTTTAATGCTGAGGCTTTTAGCAAAATGAAGCCTACAGCTGTATTGGTCAATACTGCCCGTGGCCCTATTGTGGATGAAGCTGCATTATACAATGCCCTAAAGAGCGGTCAGATTGCTGCTGCAGGCCTCGATGTTATGGACCCGGAACCGCCAAAGGCCGATAACCCGTTATTAAAGCTAGACAATGTTACCATAGTTCCTCATATCGCCAGCGCCAGCATTGCTACTCGTACCCGCATGGCTACCATGGCAGCCGAAAATGTGGTGGCGGCACTAAAAGGACAAATCCCACCCAATATTTTAAATAAAGAAGCCTGGGATAAAAGACGTAAGTGATAATTATATAGGCAGAGGCGGGAGCTTAAAGCCCCGCTTTTTCTTTTGGGGTTGCTTTTGTTTTACATCCTGTGTATAAAAGAAGCATGGTTTACTAATAAAAGTGGGTGTGCATAAATGACTTCCATTGGTATTACTTTACCACCGCTCAAGAGGGGGCAGCTTATTGCCCGTCCCAATCGGTTTTTGGCGCAGGTGGATGTGGAGGGAAAAGAGCTTTTAGCTCATGTGGCTGATCCGGGAAGACTAAAGGAACTGCTTTTTCCCGGAGCAAAAGTATATGTATCGGCCGCCGCTAATCCAAACAGGAAAACAGCCTTTGATCTAAAGCTAGTGGATGGGCCAGAGGGCTTGGTATCGGTAGACAGCGGTGTACCTAATCGGTTGGCCAAGTTGGCTTTGGAGTCGGGGTTTTGGCCACCATTTACAGGCTATGATAGTGTGAAGGCTGAACCCAGGTACAAGCACAGTCGCTTTGATTTTTTGCTCCAGGGCAAAAATAAACCAGACTGCTATATAGAGGTAAAAGGTTGTACTCTGGTAGAAGATGGTGTAGCCTTGTTCCCCGATGCCCCCACATCAAGAGGTACGCGTCAACTAAGAGAATTAACAGAGTTGGTGGGCCAAGGTGCGCGGGCGGCAGTGATTTTTATTATTCAGCGCCAGGATGCAGTGCTGTTCCGGCCTCACACTAAAATGGACCCCGATTTTAGCCATGCTCTTTACGAGGCCCAGGCAGCAGGAGTAGAAGTATTCGCATATCGTTGTGTGGTGACCAAAACAGCAATACTTCTTGATATACCAGTAGAAGCAGAAGCAAAGGGAAATTATATCAGCTAAAGCTGGCGATCATTTCTTCTACTAAGCTTTCCTGATACACCACAGTGCCTCGTTTTAAGATTGCAGCTGGTAGCATTTTATCCCAGGGTGTTATCAAGTTAGACAAAGTCTGTCTTTGGTCCAGGGTAAGAGGTGTGCCAGCTGGGGCGGTAGTATAGGCTTGTCGGTCGAAAAACCAAGGATAAAATGAGCTGCTGTAGCGTTCGTGCAGACGGAGGCCTATTTGCAATCCTTCGGGGTCGAAGTCACCGCTATAATAGAGAGTACCACCGGCAGCAGCTAATTCGTCTAACAATCTTAAAGCGGCTACGCTGGGCTGGCCGCTAGTGCAAACCAAGGGTGGCGGCGGGGAATTATCGTTGGCATCTAAAATAGCACTAAAGACCGTAGGGTTTTCCATTACATATATTGTTGGCATCGATGTCCACGAGGTGAGCTGATCAAAAAACCTAAGTGGCAAAACAAGTGGGGTACAACTAGATAAACTAGCGCTAAAAATACCAGCTCTGGGATCGGAGGGTAGAGTACGAAGACCGGCTACGATAACAGCAGAAGAAATGTCATCGCCCTCGAGCCCTGCTTCTGACAAGATTTCCCGCTGTTTTTCAGCGGAAGTTACGTCTTTATTAATTCCCCGGACGAAAAGCAGGCCTTGGAAGAAAAGGCGTCCCAGTGCGGTATTGCTGTCCAAGGCGTGGGGGTCACCAGTAAGTTCGGCAGCAAAAACCGGCAGTCGCGTACGCTTTCTTTGCCAACAAGGAAGTCGGTCCAAGGCGTGTAACGAGGTATGCAGGATATTGCGAGCTTGGTTTTGATCCTGGTGGTAAAGGGTGATAAAGGCCCGATAACCGCGCCCTTGTTTATTCTTTAATGCGGTTAGCCAGCTTTTAGTCTGCGGTTTCTGTGGGGTTTGCTCTAAGGCAGCAAAAAAGGCCAGCCATTCTTTTTCCGCTAATTGGGCTTGTTCTTTTTTGGTCAGCAGCGTTGGTCCGTACAGACACTCCAGCGCTTCGACTAATCCGGCTCCAAACCGGCTACGCTTCAGGGCCTGATCCAAGGCTGCCAGCTCCACTGTACATTCTTCTTGGCCCAGCAAATTCTTGGCCAAGAGCCCACCCAAGGCTTCTTGTTCCAAAGAAGATAGTTGACGCAACTTGACTTTGCCGCCGATCCGATCCAAGGATTGGTATTTTGTTTTTACCTTTGGCCACAGCCGTTTTAGCCCCGGCTGGGCTAGATATTCTTCCAGCTTGTTCATAAGCACTCCTTAATTCTCATTACAAGTCCCAGGGCGTTCTCTAGGGGTGTAGAGAGTTGGTTTAGGTCATAATGCGCTGCTGCGAGAAGTGCCCTGTAGCCTTATACTCTTTGAACACTAGGGTATTGTTTTCTTGCATTTACAAAGAAGACCTGTTCCTATGGTAACTTACAGTGCATGGGTAGGGGCACCTCCGCTCTGGGCAGGCTGGACAGGCAGGATGACAATCTTAACCTGGGTATTCACACTGTCTGCCGTCCCTTTGATACTTCCACAGCGCTCTTTTACGCTATCATACTGCACTGTTTACATGGTACCGATGGCATCAAGGTTATCAATCCGATGGCTTTTACGCTATCATGCTGCGCTGCTTACCGTTCCAGATATAATGAATCTGGGATACGCAGGCGGCATCTTTGGGGCGGTACAGTTCATAAATAGCTAGGGCCGGTACGGTGTCATAGCAGCCCCACAGGTTTTGACTGGTCATAATGTAATCTAGGTCCATTTGGGTTAAAAGTTCAAACATATCCCTGAGGTTTTCTTCATCTACCCCGGCAAATGCTTCGTCCAACGAAACGATACGAGGGGCTGCTGAGTCGGCATCGCTATAACGTGAACAGACGGCGGCCAATAGCGGTATATACATGGCCATGGCTTTTTCGCCTCCGGAGAGGACATTGAAACGGGAATCGGTGAGTTCGCGCCGCGATTGATCCGCCTTACTGTAGTGTAAAGTAAAACGGAACCACAGCCGGTAATCGAGCAGCTTGGCTATCCAATCGCGCAATGTTTCTCCAGCTTCGGCTTCGGTTTCGGCTCGTTTGATCCTAGTTCGAAAATGTTTTACCATACGGTCAATCTGATCGTCCCGCAAAAGATGAGGGTCGGTCCGCAGAAGCTGAACTAACTGTTCAGTGTCCAGCTCATCCTCGGTGGAGGCGGCCAGTGGTTCCCAGCGCAAAAACAATTTTAGGCCGCTGGATGTTTCTCGAGCTTGCATTAGGTGGTTCATTTCAGCTACCCAATGCTCGGCGCGGGCAATTTTTTGTTTTATGGCACGCCCTACGCTATGAATGAGGATTTCTTCGTATAATTCTCGGTCCTTGTGGCTAAGAAGCAGGCGTTGTTCTTCTTCTGCCGTTGTAAGTTCCTGCAGCAATAAGGCGGGAGTAAGGGGATTGTGTCGGTCGCGGTTAAAGATTATTAGGCGTCGACCGCTCACTGGGTCGGAATCTAATTCGGGGACATAGGGCAGAAGGGATTGGCGAATTGAATAGAATTCATCGTGGAGACGGTTAGTAATGTTTTCTGCTGTTTGATTTTCCATTCGCGGATAATGCTGGACTATTAACCGGCATAGTTTATCTACCACGGCGGGCTGAGCCGCCTCCAGCTTAGTATCGGACCATTCTGGCAGTAGGCGGCGGTCCCATTCTAGCTGCCACTGCTGAAATTTTTCTTTCCAGCGGTTCAGTGCTTCGGCAGTTTGGTTGGCTACAAAGCGAAGCTCTGTTTCCTTGGCTGCGAGCTTGTTTTCTGCTTGGCGCTGCATTTTTTCCCGGCGTTTGATTTCGGCTTGGAGGCGAGCCTCCTCGTCTTTTAGTTGTAACAGTTTATTATGGAGATCGTAGATACCCATCTCTTGTAATAACGTTTTTAATGCTGCAATCTTAGATTCGATTTCTAGTCGTCGCTGTTGCCAGCGGGTCTGTTCGGCCAAGTCCTGGGCTAGCCGTTTTTCGGTGGCTATTCGTTGGTTATGGATTTGTTTTTTGTTATTTGCTAGGCCGCGCCATCTTTCCCACAGATTGTGTAGCTGGCTAAATTGATCTTTGTAATACCTGAGCTGGCGCCATGCCTGTTCCACGGCAGCTTCGCTATGGGCAATGGTCCACTGACCCATAAATTGATGAAACTTAGTGCTGGCTTCAAATAATTGGGCAGCTATTGCTTTGTGGTGCTCGTGTTTTCGCTCCACTTCTTGGCGAGTATTGTCGACAATCATCTGTTGGCTTTGCAGTTGGCGGTGGGCTTCTATTAAGGCTTTGCCATCGGGGAAAGCGTGGGTTTCTGCCTCTAACCGAGCTTCCTTTGCGGTTAGGGCTTCCAGTTTAGCTGCTCCGGCGGACAAAGCTTCGTCTTCAAGGGCGATAAGTTCCTTGAGCCGTGCTATTTCGGCTTCGCGTGTCCGGCGGCGGCTTTCCTTACCGATATATTGAGCTTGTGGTTTTACCGCTGCTTGACCGAGTAGACAGCCCAGCTGAAAGCGGCCATCGGTGGCAATATAGCTACCGCTGGTTGCGGCTGGGGTGTTTTTTACTTGAATGGTGCGCAGCAAAAGATCAACTTCATCGGCGGTGCATCCGCTGCCGCTTGGCGGTGTGGGCACTAGATAATCGGCTAGGGTAGGGGTGAGCAGGTGGGGATCGGCTTGTATCCAGACTTCCTCTTCGCCTGGCTGCAATACAGCCATCTTATTACCGCTGATCCAGGCATCCAGTAGACCAGCTTCCTCCAAGGCTGACTCCAGAGCAGCTCTTATGTTTTCCGGAACAGTCGGGTGAAAATCGCAAGCAGCGTACAGTGGGATTCCGGTTTCACCCTGGGCCAGGCGCCTTTGGCGGGCGGTTTCTCTGGCAGGGGACCGTGGTGGTTCGGGTTCTTTTTTTTGCTCCCATTCCTTTAGCTGGCGCTGCAGTTCTTCTTTTTCCGTCTGATGATGTTTTTGCTCAGTTTCTATATCAGCCCGGATCTTAGCTAACTTGCGGATAGCCAAGTGTTGCTGGTCTCTTACTATTGCTTGGAGGTCGCTGTAGGGCGTATCAGGAAAAAGGCTTAGCTGATGAAGGATTTCTCTTAAGGATTCATCGGGGAAAAGAAGCTCTTGTAGATCTTTTCGCCAGCTGAAGATTTCTTCTTGTAAATCTTGGTAGGCTTTGTCTACAGCCTGTTCTTTGGTGCGAAATTCCGCTTCGGCTAGGTCCCGCCTGTGGCGAGCGGCGCTTACTTCGCGTTCAGCGGCGGCAGTTTGTTCTTTCAGCTGGGTTTCCTGACGAGCCAAAGATAAAGCCTTGTCCAACTTGGTTTCATGAGTGACAATTTCTTGGTGCCAGGGTGACCACAAGCTGTCATCAGCGGGGATTTGTTCTTCCCAGAGAAGGTTGTACGCTTCGTGCAAGGTAAAATTACTGTCGGTTGCTGTTTGAATCATTTGCTGTAGTAGCTCTCGTTGCTGATTTTCGTTGACAGTGATCTCTTGGGTTAGGCGTTTTTCTTGTTCGCGGGCTTCCAGCTGGCTTTGTTCACCGTGGACAACTCGGTCTCGGTAAAGAGCAAGTGTCTCGTCAGCTAATTTTTGTTCGTTGTGTAGACGCTCCAGTTCTTGTTCTTTGGCCAGAGCTTCGCTACTACTGAGGGTATCGTACTGGGTCTGGGTTTTTAAGCGTTCTTCTTCCAATTGCTGTAAGGCAGAGTCATGTTCAGTAAGTTCCTGCTTGAGGGTTTTGATTTCCTGATTTAGCCCTGCTTCTTCGCTCTGACGCGAAGACAGGTCCTGGCTTTGGGTTAGAAGGGCCCGTGAGGTGGTGAAGAGCTGATACTGGTTGTATTGGTTGTAGGCTTTATTGAGCTGCTCTACTTCCTGCCGATGAACGATAAGTTCCTGCAGGCGATCGCCGATTTCGTTCATGTCGGCCAATACTTCAGAGAGCGGCCGCAAATCGTCCTCTTGTAGTGGAGGCAGGGCCGAAGTTAGGATCTCATAAATAGTGGAAGGCTTGAAGTCCTTGGACAGTTTAGGACTGCGGATCTGGATTAAAAGATCGAGCAATTCTTGATAAGACTGCAGGTCTTGGTAGCCAAAGAGCACTTTATTTACTCGTCTTTTATACTCGCCTTGTTCTGCTACAACCCAGCCGCCAGCCCCGATAACCTCTTCCAGCTGGGCACGAGTCAAAGGAATGTGGGCTTCTTGGCTCTGGCTAAAATCGCGTTGGTACAAAAGCAGATCCGGGCCTATCCGGCGATTGTCGGTGATGGCAAAACCCCAAAAATTCACGGGTGAACTACGCCGGGCGCGGAGCCCAATGCCAATGGTGAGGTAACGCTCTTCTTCTGGTTGAGCAAACTCCAGATAAAGATAACCGGTGCGGTCAAAGATGTTGCTGTCAGCTTCACCTAATAGATAGTATTCTATCCGGCGATCCCGGGAGCCAAAGGGATCCAAACGCCACGGGCGTTTATCGCCGTCTAATACCAAAGGGATCAGGCTTTGCATAGTGACAGATTTGCCGGAACCGTTGGCTCCACGTAAAATAAGCCGACCAGACGAAAATATGAATTCAGCTTCATCATAGAGCCAAAAATTTATAATACCAGCGCGGTTAAGGTGCCAGCGGGTGTTCATGTTCAGTCCTCCTTGGATGGTCGGATAGCCGTTTGGATTATGTCGCCATAGTTGCCGCTGAAACGGGCTAAAGCCGGTTGAAGATAAATGGTCCCGTCAGCTTCCTTATGGCCTAGACCCCATTCTTCCAGATGCCCAATTACTTCCTCAGCCAGCTGGGAAGTGGTAGCCTGCCGGTGCTTTTTGGACCAGTAGATGCCATATTGTTCCCGTAGCTTAAGGAGTAAACCTTCAAAATCTATTGTGGATAGCAGTAAACAGCCTTGGTTATTGGTAGATGGACTGTTTTTACTTTCTGTTGTCAAACACCGAATTTCGGCTGCCAAGGTTTGGACAATATCGGAGACGGCCTGAGCAGTGGGAAACAGTTCCATTTCTCCACTGGCTTCAGGATAAAAGAACAACAAACCTTCCTTATAGCGCTGGCCTACTAAGCCAGCCATTTCTTCTAGCTGTTGGAGTAGGTAGCGCCGTTGGGTTAGGACGTAGTAGTGTTCTTCGTCGGACCACTCCCAGTCGTAGACTATCGGTTCCTGCAGCAGACGGCGAAAAATATGATGCCGTCGGGCCTTAAGTTCTCCTTCTGGGGTTGGAGCGTAAAAGGTGGTCCCCAGCTCTTCGATTGTGGTGTATTGGCACAAATCTTGAGGGAATCGGCGCAGGACATAACGGGCATAGTCGGAGCTTTCGTACAAAACATTTCGTTCGGCACCCAGCTGCGCCCATTCCCATTCATCGCCGTCTACAGCTATCAGCACGCCCATGTTTTTTAGTTGTTTTAGTGCTCGGGCCATAGAGCGACGATGGTCATATAAAGTCCAGTCCATTTCTACGCCTAATCCCAACAAATGCTGCCTAATGGCTTCCACCATGTCAGTCAGCAGAAATTGTTCGTTTTCGCCTTTGCCTTCCAAATACCACAGGCAATAAGTAAAAAGCCCGTAATCGCGTGGCTCCAAAAATGTGTCCCAACCCATCCATGGTTGGGCTTTACCGGGGATTTTCTCTAGTTTGGCGAACTGTCGGGTCAAAAGGAGGGTAAAGCCGCATTGTTCCTGGAACCATTCTCGCAGCTCCTGATAATGGTAGCGAATGGATTGAAATAGCTCTGGATCGGAGGCTTTGTCTACAAAGTAGCGATTAAGCAGAGCCTGGACACAGGCTTGCTTTTGTTCGCGAAATCGTTCTGCCTGGCTCATGGTTCATCACCTACTTTGGCTGATAACAGGACTTGGTTTTTGGCCGTGAACCTCAGGGTAAAATTGGGTAATTCTAGATTGCCGTCGGACGCCGTGAGCACGGTTCGTTCACTGTCAGGAGGAAAAGACAAAGTTATGCTTATCCCTTCCGGGGTTAATATGCGGTGCACAGGATTAACCAGGCACTGTCCGATCCATGTGAGCAGCCTTTGCCTCACCGGCGGTGCCAAAGGTGGAAGATGGGAGAGGGTGACTTGTTTTTGGTCTAGAAAGTTTTGTAGGAGGGCTTGTTCTTGCGCATGGTGTTGCAGGTACTCGTGGCGGGCTTTGGCTGCTAACTTGCGGCGAGAGTATATAGGTTCGGGTCCTCCCGGTTGGGTGCGTTGGCGGCTGCGCGACTTTAGTTCCCGGATATTGGGTGCCACATTCCACATAGAAACGTCTGGATTGTCGGAATCCTTGTCGTCGTAGCCTTGAAAATGGCGCGTACGGTACAATCCGAAAGCGCAAGCGGCTAAGCGATGAGCGGTATCAATATTGGGGCAAGCGAAGAACCACTGCCCCAGATAGTCCAACTCCCGTCTTCGGCTGACCCCGGAACGTTGGCGGTCTTGAATCCGAAGGGCCGAGCGTACTACGCGGGCAATGGTGTCCTTGGTAGCCTGTTCCAGAAAAACCACATCGCTTTCCTCATGGGCGGTACCGATAAACCAACGTCTTAGATCCTGCCATTTTTCCTGTAGCTGCTGCAGCTCTTCTTCTGGCGGCAGCTGCTCGTCTAAGGTGGGACGCTGCTTTTTATCTTCTACCACAGCGACCCAAAAAGCGGTTAAGGCCTCAGGCGGCATATGAGCCAACAGGCCTTGAATCCGCACACCGGTGCGCTGTAGACCATGAACAAAATTCTGCAAATAAATGGTGAGGGAGTCTTTAAAAGCTAGAAAGGCTTCGGTTTGCATGAGCTCTTCGGCGCGAGCGCTGCTTAAGGCGGCTAAATAAGAGGCTGAATTGTTAACAAGCTTTTGAAACTGGTCATAAAGCTTATCCCACAACTCTAGGGCTTTTCCTGGGGGAAACTGGAACGTATTCTCTAATTGTTGCAGCACAGCTAAAATATTATCTAACACCGATGGTTCTAAAGATCCGCCGTAACCACGAATATCTTGCAGGCGGTCTACTAAACGCTCGATTTCGATGGCATAGGGGGTAAGCTGGTACTTGAATTTTTTCCGCAAATATTCTTCCACACTGGCCGATCGGCCACCATCGTGGCGCGGAATAAGATCTTTCCAAGCCACCAATTGATCAAGATCTTGTTGACAAAGCTCTAAGGTGTAATCAGGAAATAGACCAGTGGCTTCAACGCTAGCCAAGACGTCTTCTGGGCGCAGCCACTGACGCATACGCTGGTGCTCTTCATAGAAATAGCGCATAATAAGGCGGTAACGGCTCACGTTTTGGGCTGTAAGATAGCTTACTTCAGTAATGGGTTTTAGGTATGATTCAGACATAGCTCCACCTCACCAAGATTCGGGTCTTGGCTACATAATTCTCTTAGCAAAAGGAAGAATCCTCTCGAAAGGAGTGGCTTTATTTACGACAGCCAGAAGCGGGATAATATTACGGCCGCCAGAGGTACCCTCTGCTCGGCTGTTGGTTCACGTGGAGCTTTTAGGCCATAGAAGCAGGATAATGTGGTCCTGACGCGGAAAGATAGGAAAAAGATAAGATATCGTAATGGGAGCGATGGTTATGGCCACATGTACAAAGATTTTAGTGGTGGAAGACGAGCAGCGGATGCGGGATTTATTAAGATTGTACCTAGAGCGGGAAGGTTACCAGGTGGTGGAGGCGGCCGATGGGCGCACAGCGCTGGACAAATTTGCCCAGGAGGAGTTTACTTTGGTGCTGCTGGATGTGATGTTACCGGAGATAGATGGTTGGACGGTATGCCAGCGGATGCGGCAAAAACGCGATGTGCCCATAATTATGCTTACGGCTCGCGGTGAGGAGATCGACCGGGTAACAGGGTTTGAGCTGGGAGCCGACGATTATGTGGTAAAACCCTTTAGCCCCCGGGAACTGGTCATGCGCATTAAGGCCTTGCTCCGGCGAGTTTGTCCGGAGGTGGCAGAAAAAGAAGAAAGATTGGAGTTTCCCGGCCTCTGTATTGACCATCCAGCCCGGCGGGTGGAAGCAAATGGTACTGAAGTAGCGCTGACTCCTAAAGAATACGATCTTTTGTATTTTTTAGCTTTGCAGGAGGGACGTGTTTTCACTCGTGAGCAGCTGCTGGAGCGGGTGTGGGGTTATGATTTTTATGGTGATCTTAGAACTGTGGATACCCACATTAAAAATCTACGAGAAAAGCTCAAAAAAGCCGGTCAAGGGGCCCAATATTTAGTTACAGTTTGGGGAGTGGGCTATAAGTTTGAGGTGAAGTAGTGTGAAGGGTATTGTGGGACGGCTTTGGTTGACATTGGTAGTTACTGTAGGGCTGATTTTGCTACTACTGGGTTTGTTTTTGTCCCAGCTATTTGACAATTTCTATTTTAATCTGCAGGCCGATAACCTTATTGCCCAGGGGCAGAACCTGGGTAAGCTGGTACTTTCGTCCTCCAGCAATGCGGAACTTTTGCAGGAGCTGGCGTTGGTGGAGGACTTTCTCAATGCCAATGTGGTCATTATGGACAAAAGCGGACTTATCTCCAGCGTTAGTCCGGGGATGCAGCATCACCGCCGCTTTCGTGGTGGTGCTCAAACCCTGACACCGCCGCAAGCCGCGGCGGTATTATCGGGCCAAACGGTGGTCATCAAGGGCTATCGTACGGGGTTGGACACTACCATGCTAACGGTGGCCGTGCCAATAAAAACCAGCGATCAGGTGGTGGGAGCCGTGTATTTGTATACGCCGCTGGCTCCTATTACTCGTACCATTGCCTCTGTGCGCCGACTTATTTTGTACGGTATTTTAGGTACCATGGCTGTGGCTACGGTGATTGCTTTCTTTCTCTCCCACCGTCTTTCTCGTCCCCTTATCCGTATGGAACAGGCAGCCCAGACCATGGCGGCGGGAGATTTTTCGCCGCGGGTCGAAGTGCATAGCCAAGACGAAGTGGGCCGCCTAGGATCAGCGCTAAACCATCTGGCGGCTGAGCTGGCCCGCACAGTAGCTGCTCTAGGGGCAGAGCGGGATCAGCTGGCAGAGATTTTGGCTGGCATGACCGATGGTGTACTTACCTTTTCCGCCGCTGGAGAACTGCTGGTTTATAATCCGCCAGCAGCCGAGTATTTGGCAACGGTAACCGATTTGGCTGTGGGGCAGCACCTGGGAGAAGATATAATATTGCCTGGCCTGGAGGACCTGTTTAAACAGGTGGTAGTTACCGGGGAAGCTCAAAGCACAGAGATTAGGCTTCCGGAACGGGTGTTAGCTGCTCGCCTAGCTCCTATCAAAGAAGAAGGCAGTGTACGGGCAGTGGTGTGCGTATTATTGGATATGACACGGGAACGCCGGTTAGAAGACATGCGCCGCGAATTTGTGGCTAATGTGTCCCACGAGCTTAGGACACCGCTCACTTACCTGCAGGGCTATACCGAGGCGATTTTGGACGGCTTGTCGGCCAGCCGGGAAGAGGAAGAGAAATATCTGCGGATTATTCTCGATGAAACCTTGCGCTTAAGGCGCTTGGTAAACGATCTGCTGGATTTAGCTCGGATCGAAGCCGGGCAACTGGTGTTGGAAAAAGAGTGCGTGGCAATAAACCAGGTTATAAAAGAAGTGCAGCAAAAGCTTTCCCCGCTAGCTACGGACAAAGGGGTACAACTTATGGTTTCCGGACCAGAAGATGTGCCGCTGGTATGGGGTAATCCCGACCGGTTGCAGCAAATCTTAATTAATCTTATAAACAACGCTTTGCGCTACACTTCGCCGGGAGGAAGCATTACCATAGATGTTCAGGTAAGAAATAATGATCAGATAATGGTCAGTGTGCGTGATACCGGTAGTGGCATTGCACCGGCAGATTTGCCTTATGTTTTTGAGCGGTTTTACAAAACAGAAAAAGCCCGAACCCGCTCCAGTGCGGGCACCGGTATTGGTCTGGCTATAGTTAAAGGTTTGGTGGAAGCTCACGGGGGCGAGATCAGCGTAAGCAGTGAGTTGGGGCAAGGTACTACATTTACATTTACATTACCGGCGGTCAGCTCCCAATCGGATTAAGCAATAGGCCTTGGGTAATAAAATATATGCTGAGGTTGTATGGGGGTTTTGTGGAAAATGACGATTGTCAGGTACTAAGCAGGAATAGTGTAGTTAGGGACGAATATAAATAGCAGGGCAGTGAAACCATGAAGGGGACAAATGCAGTCTGAAGGCTGCTCGAAAGAGGTAGACTTATGTTAGTAGCAGTGATCGACGGTTTAGGCGGTGGCATCGGCAGTCAATTAGTAAGTCAGCTAAAGGCTGTTCTTCTGCCGGGGAGCGAAGTAATAGCTCTAGGTACCAACTCAGCTGCCACCGAGGCCATGATAAGAGCCGGGGCTAATCGCGGAGCCACCGGAGAAAATGCTATTCGTGTTATGGTTGCTCAGGCCGATGTCATCCTGGGCCCACTGGGAATTATTATCCCTGATGCCATGATGGGCGAAATCACAGTTGCCATGGCAGAAGCGGTGGTAGCCAGCCCAGCCAAGAAACTGCTCTTGCCCGTGACCCAACCCCATGTGGAGTTGGTGGGGATAACATCTCAACCGCTGGGAGGGCTTATTCGGATAGCAGTTCAGCGGCTAACAGAAATTAGTAAAGAATAAAAACGGGACCATGAAGGCCCGGACCGGTTTGAAAACCGGCCGGGCTTTGCTATTTTAAGGAGGTTTTTTCATGAAAACACGTCCGTTGGTAATCGCAGCACTTATGGTGGCTTTGGCCGTTACGCTGCCGCTGGCAGCTCACGTAACCAAAGTAGGGGGGCCGGTTATTTTGCCTATGCATATTCCTATTTTTTTAGCCGGATTGATGTTGGAACCGGGATGGGCTGTGGCGGTAGCGGTAATATCCCCCATACTCAGTTTTATGCTCACCGGTATGCCCCCCATGTCGCCACCCATGTTACCGCTGATGGTAGTAGAGCTGTCTGTTTATGCGCTGGTTTTCTCTCTTTTGGCACGTCGCACCCCCTATAGCATTTGGGTTACCTTACCTGTGTCCATGCTTTTGGGGCGGATAGCATTAGGTCTGGCAGCGGCTATAATTGGACCGTTGTTTAATTTTCATGTTAATCCTGTGATATACGTATACGGTGCTGTATTGAAGGGCCTGCCGGGTATAGCCTTGCAGCTTATTATTATTCCGGCCATAAGCCGGGTGCCAGCTGTGGCCCACCAGTTGGCAGAACAGCAATAACGCCCGGACAAAAACCGGCATTTTTGGTATACTTAACAAGCGGTACCTCAGCGTTAAGGGAACCGTCAGCAGATAGTCTGCAGTATACTGCATGCAACAAAACGCAGATGTTGCAACCATCTTCAGGTAAGTTAGAGTTGTCTAAAGCTATCAGACATATTACCCGCTATTTCAACAGCTTTTTAGCGTTGTATTATACACCCAGGAGATGGCATGGAATTTGCATATGTATATTACTAACTAGGAAGAAGAACCCCACACCTAACACCCACATGACATAATGGAAGGGGGTAGGTAATCCAATTATTTTTATTGATTCTGTTTTTAGTATGATAGGTGCCGTGTAACACATTTTGCTTTATGAAGGGGGAGGCTGCTTTATGCGGGATGTCCTGCAAAACATGGCTGATTATGATCACGAACAGATTTTATTCGGGTATGACAAAGTTTCTGGCTTGAAATGCATCATTGCTATTCACAATACAACCTTAGGACCAGCTTTGGGTGGACTTAGAATTTGGCCATATAAGAACGAAGACGAGGCTTTGTTTGATGTGTTGCGTTTATCGGTAGGTATGACTTATAAGAACGCGGCCATGGGGTTGGATTTTGGCGGAGCCAAAGCCGTAATGATCCATGATCCCAATACCGAAAAACCAGAAGAACTCATGCGTGCTTTTGGCCGTATGGTGGAAAGCTTAGGCGGCCGCTATTACACAGCCGAGGACGTTGGTAGCACGTTGGATGACCTAAGCTATGTGGCCAAAGAGACCAAATACGTAGCTGGTTTGCCGGGAACTTCTGGCAACCCGTCGCCGGTTACCGGCTGGGGCGTGTATAATGCCATGAAGGCTACAGCCAAACGCGTTTGGGGCAGCGATGAACTGAAGGGCAAGAAAGTAGCTGTCCAGGGCTGCGGTAACGTGGGCTTCAGTTTAATCGAGCACCTTCTGGAGGAAGGCGCTGTTGTCTATGCTACCGATATGTTCGAGGATAAAATTGAGCGGGCCAAAAAAGCTGGGGCTATTCCGGTAGAGATGGACAAAGTCTATGATTTAGACGTGGACATCTTTGCTCCCTGTGCCCTAGGTGCTATCTTAAACGACGATACTATTCCTCGCTTAAAAGTAAAGGCTATTTGCGGTTCAGCCAACAACCAACTGCTGGAGCCGCGCCATGGTAAAGCCTTAGCAGCACGTGGCATTTTATATTCACCAGACTTTATTGTGAACGGCGGCGGCGTAATTAACTGTGCTGAAGAATTTGCTCCTGGTGGCTACGATAAAGAGCGGGCCCTGAAGAGAGCAGCTGGCATTTACGATATTCTCCTCAAGATATTTGCCATTGCTGACGAAAGAAAGATCGAGCCTTACGAGGCAGCCAACATTTATGCTGAAGAGCGCATCCAAAAAGCTTTAGAGCAAAAGAGGATGTTTTTCGAGAAGTAGTGTAAGCGGCTCCCATAATCACATATAAAAGCGAGCCCGGTTAGCTTTGGATTTGGCTAACCGGGCTCGCTTTTACATACAGGTAAACTGATAGTTACTGTTTAGATTAGACAACCTTTGTGATATAAAGTAGTTATTCTTGGGTTGAACTGGACGGTGGCGCAAAGGGACAGCCCATACCCTGGAAGCGAGCGCCATTTCCTGGGCCGCGTCCTTGGCCGCCACGAAGGCCACCTAAACCATAACCGGGACATTGGAAATTGTTTTCTTTTACCCAGTTGTAGTGCTCGTCGGCGCGTTCTTTGATGGCAGTGCCTTGCTCAGGCGTAATCTGGCCCATTTCTACTCTAACATCGGCAATTTGTTTTTTGATAGTTGTTAGCTGATTGTACAAATCCTCCAACTCAGCCAGCTGCGATTCGTTATCTTGGGCCAAGACAGGCAGCGCTACCAGGGCTAATGCCACCACTGTCAAACCTAGGGCCAACCATTTTTTCATGACAAGTTACCCCCTTTGAAATCTGCTGTAAGTACAGTATATCTCGTATTTGTGAGGAAACGGTGAAGTCCTAGTGAAGAAATGGTGAGGAGAAGACCATGCTGGTTTGCTTTGGTACAGAATTCTAAGAAGGAGCATTTTTTCAGGGAATAAAGCATATGGGTCTATGGAGAATAAGGCAGAAGCTAAAGCAATAGGATAGATAAGACGGTCCTTCTTTGTAAGATTTTAGGCTACTTATGCCATTGGCATATATATCCCATATTGTTTTGTAATTAGGTGGATTTTTAGCGATACAGGGGGTGAGGTGTTGCTGGCACGACGCAGACAGAGGCTAGCTATTGGTGCGGCGGTAGCTGTTTTGCTGGTTATGGCTGTTTTTATTTACCAAAGCCATGGTGTGTGGCAGGTGGAAGGGGCAGTGCTGCCAGCACCTGTGGTTCCAGATGTAACGGGTTTTGTGCCAGCTGTCTACGATCTGGAGGTAACTTTGGACCCGGAGCGGGGTACGGTAAGCGGCAGCAGCCGGATAGAATACACCAATAATCAAGCGGTGCCTTTGCCGGAGATATACCTTCATTTGTATCCTAATGCTGCTGTATTTAGCCAAGATGTTAGGCGGCCGGGCCGACTGGAGATTACAGCGGTAAGGGTAGATAAAAAGAGCAGACCTTTTGTTGTGGAGGGAACATTGCTTAAGGTTATGCTGGGGTCTACTTTAGAGTCAGGGGAACAAGTGATTCTTGATCTTAATTGGGAGCTTACGGTGCCTGATTACCCGGGACGGTTAGGGGAAAATGATGGTATTATCAGCTTAGGTAACTGGTATCCTGTTTTGGCAGTGTATGATGAGGCCGGTTGGCATTTGGATCCATATTACGATTGGGGTGACCCGTTTTACAGTGAAGTGGGAAAATACCGGGTAAAGCTGACTTTGCCCAAGAGCTACAAAGCTGTGGCCACCGGCAATCTTCGTGTTCGTCACCTTTTACCGGGATGCCAAAAAGAATTAGTGTGGGACACTTCTTTGGTCCGAGATTTTGCCTTGGCTGTAAGCAGCAACTTTACTGCCCTGGAGCAGCCACTAAAAGGGACCTTGGTCCGTTCGGTTTTTCCCTGTGGTAACACAAAAGGTGGACGGCAGGTACTTACAGCGGGTATCGAAGCGGTGGATTTTTTTAGCCGTGTTTTTGGTCCTTATCCCTATGACCAGTTTACCTTGGTGGCCACTGGTTTTTGTCAAGGGGGGATGGAATATCCCAATATTGTATTCTTGGCCCAGCAATTATATAATCAGACCGATGCTGAACTTCTTGACTACATAACCGTTCACGAAACAGCCCATCAGTGGTGGTATGGGGTAGTAGGTAATAATCAAATTACCGAAGCTTGGTTGGACGAAGGGCTCACCGAATTTAGCACCATCTTGTTTTTTGAGAAAGTGCGAGGTCGCGGACAAAATGAAACCCGCTCCCTGCTTAATCTGTACCAAGTTTACTGTCAGGCCAATGGTGATGGGAAAATACTGCGTCCGGTAAATGAATTTCCCGATGAATTAGCGTACAATGCTCTGGTGTATGGCAAAGGCTGTCTGCTCTTGTTGCAACTTAGAGAAGAAATAGGAGAACAATTAATGCTTAAGGCGCTCCAGACTTATTACCAGCGTTTCGCCTATAAAACGGCCACCAGCGAAGATTTTGTTCAAGTAGTGAACGAAATTAGCGGCTGTGACTTAACTGGCTTTTTTCAGCGCTGGCTATTATGAGGTAGCCAATTAACCATAATATACCAAAAAGCAGAAGTTTACTTTCTATATTACAATGATATAATGTTAGTAATGGTTACGCTTTATGGTAGATGAGGTGACAACATGAAAGAAAAGGCAATAAAAAAAGGTACCCTGCGCCGCCGCTCTACTCGTCAGCGCCGTGTGATTTTAGATGTTTTAAGAAGTACTAAATCTCATCCTACAGCCGATTGGGTATACGAACAGGTTAGGCAGGAAATTCCCAATATTAGCCTGGGTACCGTATATCGGAACCTAAAACTGCTGCGCGATATGGGCGAGATTACGGAACTTAGTTTCGGCAGTACGTACAGCCGATTTGATGGCAATCCTGAACCTCACTATCATTTTAGCTGTGTGGACTGTGGCCGAGTAATGGATGTAGAAATTCCGGTGGCAACAAAGTTGGAGGAACAGGTACGCCAGCAGCACGGATGGGAAGTGTTTTATCATCGACTAGAGTTTTACGGTCGTTGCAGCGAATGTAGTGAACGGGCAAAAAAAGATCGGACATTGGAACAATAACCCAAGAACAAATCCCGCAGGACGTGATATGCTTGCGGGATTTGCGATTTTAGGACTCATCGGTGTTTTTTTATGCTGTAGCCACAAGGCGGCCGACCCGGTGACTTGGCGGGCATACCTGGCATTTGTTCCCTTACCTAAGAGCTGTGGATTGCAGTATCGTGTAGGGGCAGCTTGCATCCGAAGGATGACCCTCCGCGGGCGCCCGGATTCCCATAGGATGCAGTGTGGTGCGGTGGTAGGGGGGACACGGGAGGGGACGGAGCCTCTCCCCTACATCTTGGGCCCTGTGGTTCGTAGGGACAGGTCTCTGTGCCTGTCCGTGTTCCCGGTGGGACAGGTCGGAAACCACGGCGCAAGAAAGGGGTATTGCATTACTATGCGTCATAGCTTATAATTATAGATATTGATGAGTTTTAGAGGAGGAGAACAATGAGCGAAATTAAGAAAGTGGTGCTAGCTTACTCTGGCGGATTGGACACCTCTATTATTATCCCTTGGCTCAAAGAAAATTATGGTTGTGAAGTAATAGCCATGGCGGCTGATGTAGGACAAGGAGAAGAGCTGGAACCTCTGAACGAAAAAGCGATCAAAACCGGGGCCAGCAAAATTTATATTGAGGACCTAAAAGACGATTTTGTGAAAAACTACGTGTTTCCCATGGTCAAAGCCGGGGCAGTCTACGAAGGTAAGTATCTTCAAGGGACATCCATTGCTCGGCCGGTAATTGCTAAGCGGCTAGTAGAAATAGCTTTGGCCGAAAAGGCCGATGCCATTGTCCACGGTTGCACCGGCAAAGGCAACGATCAGGTTCGGTTTGAACTAACGATCAAAGCATTGGCACCACAGCTTAAAGTTATTGCTCCGTGGCGCGAATGGGATATAAAGTCCCGGGAAGAAGAAATTGACTATGCAATAGCTCGTGGGATTCCTGTGCCGGTGAGCAAAGAAAAACCCTACAGCATGGATCGCAACTTGTGGCATATAAGCTACGAGGGCGGCGTGCTGGAAGATCCGGATTTTGAGCCTAAAGAAGATATGTTTTTACTCACGGTATCCCCAGAAAAAGCGCCGGATAAACCCACGTATGTCACCATTGATTTTGAGCAGGGCGAACCGGTGGCGGTGGATGGGGAGAAGCTTTCACCGGTGGCTTTGGTCGAAAAACTCAATGATATTGCCGGTGCTAACGGGGTTGGTCGGGTAGATCTGGTAGAAAACAGGCTGGTGGGCATGAAATCGCGCGGTGTTTATGAGACACCGGGTGGTACAGTGCTCATGTATGCTCATAAAGAGCTGGAGTACCTTACGCTAGACCGGGATACCATGCATTATAAAGAGCTAATTGCAGCCAAATATGCCGAGCTGGTGTATTATGGTCAGTGGTTTACGCCGCTTAGGGAAGCGCTGGATGCATTTGTTAACGTAACGCAGCAGCCGGTAACCGGCAGCGTACGGCTTAAACTATATAAAGGCAATATTATTGTGTCCGGGCGCACATCCCCCAATAGTCTGTACCGGGAAGATCTGGCCACTTTCGGCGCCGATGAAGTGTATAATCAAAAGGATGCTGCTGGCTTTATTAACCTCTTTGGCCTACCGCTTACGGTACAAGGTTGGCTTAAGAACAAGGGGAATTAAAGTATGAAACTTTGGGGTGGACGATTTCGCAAAGATACTGCGGCTGAGGTGGAGGAGTTTAACTCCTCCATCCAGTTTGATCACCGTTTATGGGAACAGGATATTGCTGGCAGTTTAGCTCATGTGAAAATGTTGGCGGCGGTGGGAGTTCTTTCTGCTGATGAAGCCGAGGTTATCTGCCGCGGGCTAGAAGAAATTAGACTGGAAATTGAGCAGGATAAATTTGATTTTTCCCCGGAATTTGAAGACATCCATATGCACATTGAACATCGGCTAATCGAGAAAGTTGGGCCGGTGGGAGGAAAAGTCCATACAGCCAGAAGCCGCAATGACCAGGTAGCCTTAGATACTCATTTATATGTACGCCAAGAAGTGGACAAAGTGCTAGACCTTATTACATTGTTGCAGGAAGAACTAGTCAAACAAGCGGAGAATAATCTTGATGTGATTATGCCTGGCTATACCCATTTACAGCATGCTCAACCGGTACTGCTGTCACATCATCTACTGGCTTATGTGCATATGCTGGAGCGGGATCGGGAACGTTTTCTCGGTTGCCGCCAGCGGGCCGATATTATGCCGCTTGGAGCAGGGGCCCTGGCTGGAACTAGCTTTCCCATAGACCGTCAGCAGGTGGCGCAGGAATTAGGTTTTGCTGCTATTTATGCCAATAGCTTAGATGCTGTAAGCGATCGCGACTACATCCTAGAATTCTTAGCAGCTGCTGCCATTTGCCTTATGCATCTTTCCCGTCTGGCGGAAGAGCTTATCTTATGGTCCAGCCAAGAGTTTGGTTTTGTGGAGCTGGACGATGCTTACAGCACCGGTTCCAGCATTATGCCGCAAAAAAAGAACCCTGATGTACCAGAACTGGTACGGGGCAAAGCCGGGCGAGTGGCCGGTCACCTGATGGCTTTACTTATGACTATGAAGGGCCTTCCCTTAGCCTATAACAAAGACTTGCAGGAAGATAAAGAAGCGCTGTTTGACACAGTTGATACCTTAACTTCTTGTCTTGGGATATTTGCCAGGATGATAGCCACACTCAAGGTCAATGAGGATCGTATGCGCCAAGCTACAAGAGGCGACTTTTCTACAGCGACCGATTTGGCTGATTACCTAGCTAAGCGAGGTTTGCCGTTTAGGCAAGCTCATGCTGTGGTGGGCCGACTGGTGCAGTTTTGTTTGGATCAGGATAAAATCTTGGAGGAGCTTACTTTAGAGGAACTGCAGCAGGCTTCACCACTATTTGACAGCGATGCTCTGACTGTCCTCACCCCAGAGGCAGCAGTGGCTGCCCGTATTTCTTATGGTGGTACGGCACCTCAGCAGGTTAAACAACAATTAGCCCAGGTTCGAAAAACACTAGGGTCCCGCCAAACCAAAAAGTGAAGCAAACTTACTTCTAACTTAACCCCTGCCGTCGGCAGGGGTTTTTAAGTCACCAAACCGGTGTCAAAGCAATATTATGGGGAGAAGAAGGAATGCTTCGACCGGCAGACCTTCAAAAAGAAAATCAAGGGAGGGGAATATTAGGTGAAAATTAGGGTCTGGTTAGTGTTAGTGGTGTTGGTGAGTGTACTGGCAGCTGGGTGTAGCCCTGCCCAGGTTCCGCCAGCACAGGAACCAGAGCCACCAGCGGCAGAAGCTGATGTGTTAAAGCCGCTGTCTCCTGGAGTTACCGTTACAGTAGGTGCTAAGGAAGTTGTGTCTGATGCCGGGCTTCTTATTGGAATGGCCAAAGGATATTACAAGGAATTGGGATTGAACGTAGAGTCAATTAACTTTAATACTGGTCAAGAAATGATAAATGCGTTGGCAGCTGGACAGTTAGACGTGGGTTGTACCGTCAGTGCCACTAGTCTTTTTAATGCTATGCTACGCGGCATCCCTATCAAAATTGTCGCCGATAAAGGCGTTAATGTTCCTGGCCAGGGATACTACAGGCTTTGTATCCGGAAAGATCTGGTGGAAGAAATCAAAGACTATGCCGACCTTAGAGGACGGAGACTAGCTATAGTGGGCACGGCTTCTCTCGATGAAATTGCCCTCGATCGGTGCTTGAATGCTGGTGGCATGACTACCGCTGATGTACAGCTAGAAGTAATTCGGGCTTTTCCCGATATTGTGGCTGCTATGGCCAACGGCAGCATCGATGGCGGCATGGTGATAGAGCCCTTTGTAGCCCAGGGAATGGCCCAAGACATTCTCGACCCATGGAAAGACCCGTCAGAGTATGACCCCCATGCTCAAACGGCTCTTCTCGTCTACGGTCCGTCTATTAGAGAACGCCCCGAAGTAGCCGACCGGTTTATGATCGCCTATATCAAAGCATTACGAGATTACAACGATGCCTTCTTTAAGAATATAAATAAGGATGAGATCATCTCTATTTTGGCAGAGACATCGGTGGTCAAGGACAAGGCACTTTATGAGCAAATGTTCCCGGTGGGGTTAAACCCCGATGGCTATGTTCGGGCCAAAGGTGTGGAGCTAGATCTACAGTGGTATAAACAGCGGGAGTTAATACAGGGCGATCTAACACTAGAAGATGTCCTTGATAACCAGTATGTGGATCATGCCCTCGAAGTCCTAGGGAAATATCAATGAGGCCATAAAAAGGAGGGCTGGGGCTACAGCCCTCCTTCCTACCTCTCCTTGAGCTTTTTGGAGGTGGTGTTTAATGCGAACAGAAGGTAAACTGGGTAAATTGGTTTCGTTTTTTTCGCCAGCCCTACTTCTCATACTGTGGGAAGTGTTGGCCCGTACGGGCTTGGTGGATATTCGTCTTTTTTCTTGCCCCAGCCGCATCATGAAGACTTTTGGGCCGGTTTTGCTGTCTGGGGAATTACTTTACCATAGTTGGATCAGTGTTCGCCGTATTATTCTGGGTTTTGTTGCTGGTGCCGTGCCAGGCGTAATCTTAGGACTTTCCATGGGCCTTTTCCCTTTGGTTCGAGCAGCGTTAGAACCCATGGTGGCAGCTACTTTTCCCATTCCTAAGCTAGCGATAATGCCGCTTATCTTGCTGGTTTTTGGCTTAGGAGAAAGTTCCAAGGTGTTTACCATTGCCATTGGTGTATTTTACTTGGTACTAATTAATACCATGGCTGGGGTGCTTAGTATCGACAAAATTTATCTAGATGTGGCGAAAAACTACGGTGCTAGCCGCTGGAATTTTTACCGCACAGTAGCTTTGCCTGGTGCCCTACCCATGATTTTTGCTGGATTTAAGCTGGGGATGGGAACAGCTTTGCTTCTTATTGTGGCGGCTGAACTTTCTGCCGCCCGTGCCGGTGTAGGTTACTGGATCTGGCGGGCATATGATATGTTCGACATTGAACGTATGTTTGTGGCCCTCATCACCATGTCTGTTCTGGGCTATCTGCTCTCGTACCTTTTGGACTTTATTGAACAGCGGGTGATACCATGGAAGGCACCACATGCCTGATGGCCGAACGAAACCATAGGGGAGGGGGCAATATGAGTGCCAGCCGCGATGCTATTTTGGTGAAAAACATCAGCAAGACATTTCCTAGCCGTCAAGGTGCGCCGGTAGCGGCTTTGGAAGATATAAACCTTACTGTAAAGGAGGGTGAATTTCTCTGTATTGTGGGGCCGAGCGGTTGTGGCAAATCTACCTTGCTACGAATTTTAGCTGGGTTAGAGGAACCTACTAGCGGTGAAGTGGTGGTGACTGTAAAAGAAGAAGGTAAACCGGTCAACTCTATGGTATTTCAAGAACAATCTTTACTTCCCTGGTATACAGTAAAGGATAATGTCTCCTACGGCTTGGCTATGAGAGGAGTACCTAAGCCTGAACGTGAACGCATTGCTGATCACTATCTTAAAATGACTGACCTGAGTCGATTTGCCCATGCTTATCCCTATCAATTATCCGGTGGCATGAAGCAACGGGTAAGTGTAGCTAGGGCCTTTGCTAACGATCCGGCCATTCTCCTTTTAGATGAGCCATTTGGCTCTTTGGATGAACAGACCCGGGTCTTGCTGCAGCAAGAATTGCTCAAAATTTGGGAAGGAAGCAACAAGACGGCTATTTTCATTACCCACAGTATTGACGAGGCTTTAGGATTGGGAGATCGGGTGCTGGTTATGACGGCCCGACCGGGTAAGGTAAAAGCTATTTTAGATATTGATCTACCTCGGCCGCGAGATCTTACCGTGATCCGATCCCAGCCGCGCTTTCTAGATTTGTTCCACCTGATTTGGTTCAGTTTAAGGGAAGAAGTTGTCAAGGCCCGAACTGAAGAACTCAGGTAAAAATACCGATAAAAATATTAGGTATATGAAAGGTTTTTGTGCCTTCATCAGCGAAAGTATAAGGAGTCAATAGTTAAGGAAGTAATAGTTAGAGAAACAGTAAAAATGGTAGGGTGAAGCTTATGCTAACACAGCTGCACGATTTTGGCGTGCTAGATGTCGTGGACATTTTAATTGTTGCTTTTGTCTTTTACCGCGTGATTATCTGGATAAGGGGTACGCGTGCTGTGCAGCTGCTAAAAGGCTTGGCAGTTCTTCTTTTGGCCTACTTTTTTAGTAGCCGGTTTGGCCTGGCAGCCACCAGTTGGCTGTTAGACAAGGTCATGACCATGGGCCTTATCGCTATTCCCCTTATCTTTCAGCCTGAGCTCAGACGTGGCCTGGAGCAATTGGGTCGTGGCCGCCTATTTGTTGGTTCCCATCGCTTTATGGATGAAGGGGACGTAAGTCACACGATTCGCGAAGTAGTGCGAGCGGCTCAAGTATTATCCCAGAACAAGATAGGAGCTCTCATTGTACTAGAGCGGCAGACAGGCCTCAAGGAGGTGGAGGAAACAGGGATACCGCTGGATGCTTTGGTGTCAGCGGAAGTGTTGGTTAATATATTTGTTCCCAATACACCCCTTCATGATGGTGCTGTGATTATTCGTGGTGACAGGGTAGCCGCTGCCGGTTGTTTTTTACCTCTAACCGAAAACAACGTTAGCCAAGAGTTGGGTACCAGACATCGGGCGGCCTTAGGTATTAGCGAACAATCAGATTGTGCAGCAGTGGTGGTATCGGAAGAAACAGGTAGTATCTCTTTGGCTCACGAAGGATTGATCAAACGCCATCTAGATGAAACCAATCTTAACGAATTACTACTGAGTATTTTTAAGCAGGAGCCGACAATACCGTTCTTGCGTTGGGGGTCATTGCATGGATAATTGGCTGCAAAAAGACGCTGTGGTTCGAGTGGTGTCGCTTATTTTAGCCTTTGTCATGTGGTTGTTTGTGGTCAATGAGCAAAATCCGCCTGACGTTCGGACAATTATGGTGATGCCAGAGCTGAGAAATGTGCCTACAGGGTTTGTTCTAACCGAAGATATCAAACCAGTGGCGGTTAAGTTACGTGGTCGACGCAATGACCTTTATGCTACCGGGGCAGCCGAAATCGGAGCGTTTATTGATCTGGGCGAAGCTGAGGAAGGTGAGGGTGTTTATCCAATACAGCTTACCACCATGCCGGACAACCTGCAGGTAATTCAGATCACACCTCGTGAAGTTACCATTAAACTAGAAGCTGTTATTCAAAAACAATTGCCGGTAGAATTGATTAAGCGAGGAACCCCAGCCAACAGTTATGCGGCTGGCGAACCTGTACTAAACCCGGTACAGGTATTGGTGGAAGGACCGCGTAGCCGAGTGGTTAATGCCGCGCGGGCAGTGGTTAGGTTGGATATGGAAGGAGTAAAAGATAACCTTTTAGTCAGCGTTCCGGTTCAGATTCTAGACAGTAAAGGAGCACCGGCGGCCGAAGGGCTTAAGATTAAACCGGAAGTTATTGAAGTTAGTCTGCCAGTGGCTCGCTTGCCAGCTAAAATCGTCCCAATTCAGCCCCAAGTGGTGGGCGAACCAGCCGAAGGTTTTAAAGTGGCACAGGTATTAGTGGAGCCTAGCACTATTATTGTTAGCGGTCCTGCCGCCATGCTAGCCGAAGTTACGTCTGTTACCACTTTACCGTTCGATATCAGCGGAGCCAGCTCTACGCAAAGCGGCGATGTAAGAGTAGTTTTACCGCAGGATGTCCGGGCGGAGGTGGAGCGAGCAAAGGTTACAGTAATTATCGAAGCGCGGACTGTTCAGCGTACGTTAGATAATGTAGATGTAAAGATACGTGATATAGGGGACAAATTAGAGGGGGAGGTTAATCCTAAAAACGTTAAGGTAACCTTAACTGGACTTTACCAAACTATTAACCGCTTAAATACAGGAGATGTAGTGGCTTATGTAAGTGCCCAAGATCTGGCAGCAGGCGAACATGAACTAACCGTACGGCTAGTTTTACCGGATGGTGTGCGCCAAGTAGGGGTAGAGCCCAGCAAGGTTAAGGTTAACCTGAAGGAGATTCCCCCCAAAACAGAATAATATATCTATTTGGCTTACCAGGTATGTATTAAAGGGGCTGCCTAAGGCGACAGCCCCTAATAATATTCGGTCAAAAAACAAAACCCAAATTTCCGGCAAAGCACATGTTGACAACTGCCGAAAAGAATATAAAGATATGGTATATAAAGCTTTAACTAAAAGGAGGACGCACGTTGGGGCGTTTATTTGGAACAGATGGTGTACGAGGAGTAGCTAATCTTGATCTCACCCCCGAGCTGGCTTTTGCCTTGGGGCGGGCAGGGGCTTATGTATTAACCAATGGCAAGCAAAGACCACAATTAGTAGTAGGAAAAGATACACGCCAATCAGGGGATATGCTGGAAGCAGCTCTTATTGCTGGCATCTTATCTGTAGGGGGCGATGTCCTTAGCTGTGGGGTTTTGCCAACACCGGCGGTGGCTTATCTTACCTTGGTCCTAGGCGCCGATGCCGGTGTCATGATTTCTGCTTCCCATAATCCTGTTCAGGATAATGGCATTAAGTTCTTTTCAGCCCAGGGCTATAAATTGCCCGATGAAATCGAAGACCGAATTGAAACTTTATTAACAGAACATAACTTACCGCGGCCTACTGGTGCTCAAGTGGGCAAAAAACGGGATTTGCCCGGCGCAGCTGCTCTTTATCTAAAACACCTGCAAGAAGAGCTAGGAGCAGACCTATCCGGCTTTAATATAGTGGTGGATACGGCTCATGGAGCTGCTTACCAGGTGGCACCAGAGATACTAAAGCGGCTGGAAGCCGAAGTTACAGTTATCAATGCGGCCCCTACTGGAACGAATATTAACGTACACTGCGGCTCGACCCACTTAGAAGCACTGCAGCAGGCTGTGCGGGAGGTCAAGGCGGACCTAGGCTTGGCTTTTGACGGCGATGCCGACCGCCTGCTGGCTGTAGACGAAAGGGGACAAGTGGTGGACGGCGATCAGATTATGGCTATCTTGGCCCTATGGCAGAAAGAAAAGGGACTGCTTAAGGGGAACGGCCTGGTGGCCACATCCATGAGCAATATGGGACTAGAAGTGGCGCTAAGGGAACACGGCTTAGAGCTGATCCGCACCCAAGTGGGCGATCGCTATGTTCTGGAAGAGCTTCAGCGGCGCGGCTGGAACCTGGGCGGCGAGCAATCGGGGCATATTATTAACCTAAACTATAATACCACCGGTGACGGACTGAGCACTGCCTTGCAGCTACTTAATGTTTTGGCCGAAAAAAGGCAGTCTCTATCCGAGTTGGCAGCAGTGGTCAAGCATTTTCCCCAGCTTATGATCAACGTGCCAGTAAAGAGCAAAGACGGTTGGCAAGAAAACGAACAGATCAAGGCAGCTATCATCAAGGCAGAACAAACTCTGCACGGCCGCGGACGTATCTTGGTTCGCCCATCGGGGACCGAACCGGTGATCCGAGTCATGGTCGAAGGCGAAGAAGAAGGCTTGCTTAAAGATTTGGCCGACAAAATTGCCGCTGTTATTACAGAACAACTGGGATAATTTTGTGCCAGCTAGCAGATATAGAGGGAAGTGGAATATAAACCAAGAACCTTAGGCAAACGGAGATGATGATCTATGCCCTCGGAAGTGGTAGCGGTGCTGTACCGTGGTGGTTTGGCAGAGAGCCGACATTATGGCTCCATAGCCGTGGTGGATATTAACGGGAAGCTGCTTTATAGCCGCGGTGACGCTGAGCGGATGACATTTTTGCGCTCGGCGGCCAAACCGCTGCAGGTATTGCCTTTATTTGAAACTGGAACATATGGTCACTACCAATTTTCGTTAGACGAAGTGGCGGTGATGTGCGGTTCCCACAGCGGCCAGGATATGCATGTTAAGCGGGTACAATCTATTTTGACCAAGGTTGGTCTTAATGAAGAGGCTCTACAATGCGGGGTTCACCGGCCTTTCCACCGGGAAACAGCCCAGCGCTTGGCAGCAGCCGGTGAGCCGCTGAGTCCGCTGAGGAATGCTTGTTCAGGAAAACACGCCTGCATGTTGGCCATCACCCGTTTTCGAGATTGGGACCTTAAAAATTATATGGATATAAAGCACCCGGTACAGCAGCTAATGTTAAAGACGGTAGCGGAAGTAACCGAGTTTCCGGTTAATAAGATCGGCTTGGGCCTTGATACCTGCGGTGTACCGGTATTTGCTGTGCCGCTGGCGCAAATGGCCTTGGCTTATGCCAAACTGGCTAGTAAAAAAGCAACCTCGACGGATCAACGCCGAGGCATGGAGACCATTGTGCAGGCTATGGTAACACATCCGGAACTGGTGGCCGGTACGGGCCGCTTCACCAGCGATTTGCTGGCCGCCGGTAAAGGGGTCCTTGTTGCTAAGGACGGTGGGGAGAGCTGCTTTGGTATTGGCCTGGTGGATCAGGGCATTGGTATTGCAGTTAAAATCGAAGACGGCGGGGACCGAGCGCTGGCCCCAGTGGTAACCCAAGTACTAACTGATCTAAAACTGCTACCCGAAGATGCGCTGGCGGAACTCGCCCCTTACCTGGAGCGTCCTATTCGGACCTATGGTGGAGTTTTGGCTGGCAGCATCAAGGCAGTACCCTTACTTGGCTGAGCTTTTTTATAAATCCTGTTCCACAGCTTGCAAGCGCTCTACCAAGGCAGCGCCGTCAGCTGGTACCCTCAGCCGCACCGAAGCAGAGGAGAGGCCGGGAAACTCGCCACCGTCCACCACCAGTACCCCTTGGCGGAGAAATTGCTGTCGCAAGTTGGTATCGGGATCAGGAGCGGTAAGGGTCATGATGGGTGTAGTATCGTGGGTACAGGATATTTTAAGGCGGGTAAGGCTGTGCTTTACCTGCTTTTTTATTTGCGCTACTTTTTCGCGGGAAAAGGCGAGGAAATCAGATTGCCCCAATGCCGCGCAGGCGGCGGCTGCTGCTGGGTCGATAATACTAAAGGGCATATCTATTTTGTTGTAAAGTTCCTTAAGTTCGGTGTTAATTACCCCATAGCCTACCCGAAGCCCAGCCAGTCCCCAACCCTTGGAAAAGGAGCGGGCTACGACCACGTTAGGGTATTTAGTTACTAAGTTAATGGCCGAATTCTCGTTGGGGACAAAATCGCCGTAAGCCTCGTCCACGATCACGGCAATACGGTAGTCCAAAGCCTGCT
>JAAYWY010000171.1 GCA_012516165.1 Bacillota bacterium | reverse complement strand
AGCCGTGCTGGAAGTGGATGAAGGTAGCCTGCTACCTCTATCCCGGCTCCTTACTGAGGTGGACATGGTAATGGTAACAAATCTTTTTGCCGACCAGTTAGATCGCTATGGTTCAGTTACTGCTTTGGCAGAGCGGATGAAACAAGCACTTCTTAATTGGCCACATGCCACTTTAATTCTAAACGCCGATGATCCTCTGGTAGCTTCTTTTGGACACAATCGCACTCCTACCCACTACTTTTCCGTAGGAACCGCTAACAACGACTCCGTAGCCCCAGAATGCGAATCAGGCAAAATCTACCTCTGCCCGCTATGCGGACAGGCACTGCACTTTAGCAGCCGCTGCTACGCGCACTTAGGGGATTTTGCTTGTCCTGCTTGCAGCTTTAAGCGACACGAGAGGTTATGCTCCAGTTATCTGCTGCCGAACAAAGACCGATCCGGTACCAAGTTTCTCGTTCGCACTCCAGCCGAAGAGGCTGAATTTAATAGCACCCTAACCGGTCTCTACAACGTCTATAACATTACCGCTGCCCTGGCGGCGGCCCTGGTGCTCAAGCCCAAAACGAAGCTCTCCTCCCTAACACCAGTGGTAGCTGCCTTTCGGGCCCCAGCCGGGCGCACGGAACATTTCACCTGGCCCGATCGCCAAAAACAGGGGACTCTGGTGCTAGTAAAAAATCCAGCAGGATTTAATCAAGCACTAACTGCCTTAGCTGATTCTAAGGTAGCCACCCTGGTGGTAGCTATCAACGATCTACCCGCTGATGGACGGGACGTATCCTGGCTATGGGATACATATATTGACACTATTGTAGACAGTGATGTATTCGTTATTTGTAGCGGACGCCGAGCTAACGATGTAGCCTTATGTTTTAAGTATCATGGTTTGCCGCTGGATAAAATGGCTATCGTGCCTGCGGCCGATAAGGCTGTCCAAACAGCCTTGACGAGTCCTGGGCAAAACTTTGTTATTCTCTGTAATTATACAATTCTAATGCCGCTAAGAAATGCTGTAATAAAACTGGGAGGCCAAGTTTATGCTGCTTAAAATCTTGCACCTATACCCCGATCTGTTAACCCTGGAAACGGGTAATATTATCGTTTTGGCCCAGCGGGCCAAATGGCGGGGTATTGAGGTACAAGTCACTGAAGCTCGGCAGTCTGATGCCTGGCGGTTGGAAAACAGCGATCTGGTCTTTATGGGCAGCGGTACAGCTGAAGCACAGACGGCCGTAGCCCAAGACTGGACGGATAAAACAGCAGCCCTGCATGAAGCTGTCGAGCATGGCCTGACCGTACTGGCCATCGCCGCCGGTTATGAGCTTTTAGGTACCACTATACAAACAGCTGGCGGGAATATGATTCCTGGTGCCGGTATATTTCCTATGGTAACCAAGATCAAACCACACCGGTTAGAAGGCCCTATCGCCATTCAAATATCCTTTCTGCGGTCCCAGCAACCGGTGGTGGGATATGAGAACCACCGAGGCCATACTCAGCTAGCAGCGTTACCTTCCACCACTGCTCAAGAAAATACTATCGCCCCCCTTGGGCGGGTAATATACGGACAAGGCAATAATGGACAAGATCAAACTGAAGGTGCCTGCTACAAAAACGCGCTGGGCACCTATATACAAGGACCCATTTTAGCCCAAAACCCTCATCTAGCCGATTTTCTGTTGGAGCAAGCCCTTAGCCGCCGCTACGGTCAAGTGCGTTTATCGCCCTTAGATGACCGCTTAGAAAACCGAGCCAATCAAGAATTCTTTAACCAACAGCGTCCTCATCCGCTAACACGATTACTGTTCTCTCGCCGCCGCTAAAGGCTTTATATTGTGCTATCCGGCTGTCCAAAAAACTAGCAGCCTAACCTACACATGTGTGCCCGGCTCTACTCAAGCTACTTTCAAATCGCTAGCTCAGGCCTGCAACGTTGACATCTTGCCTGAAGAAGAATAAACTAAAAGTGGTAAATTAATTATCTAGGATTCAGAACCCTGTTAGGTGAGGCTCCTGTACGAATATAGGCCACTGCCCGGACATGTCGAAAGACACTAATGGGTAAAACAGGTATTACCGGCTTAAGGTTTTACCTAACGTGGCTGGCTCACAGCCAAAGTCGTACAGTGCCGAAACTCGACGAGGAGGGTGCATTTTTTGTGCCCTTGCTTTTAGGCGAGGGTTTTGTTTTTCGACAAAGGAGGTGGTGCTGATGGATGTGGACCCTGGCCCCGGTGATTACCCTCACCCATACCTTATCTGGTTGCAACTAATTATCAAGGAGGGATTGCCATGCACTGTGTCAACATGCTTAATCTTACCGTTGACGCGGGCCACCACATACGCCCGCACCACTTGGAACTACAACTGCTGTTATAGAACCAATGCGGGTTGGGCAGCGTAATAAGCATGAGGAAGTTAAAGGTGGGAAATCCATGCCGGTATTTCTCCATCCTGATCTGCCCAAGCAGCGCCATCCTAGCTGGATTGATGCTGTCGTGCTTTT
>JAAYWY010000170.1 GCA_012516165.1 Bacillota bacterium | reverse complement strand
TTGTTACTCTGGTAGGAGCTAACGGAGCAGGTAAAACAAGCATCTTAAGGGCTATTTCTGGCCTGGCACAGAATAAAAGTGGCCAAATATTATACGAAGGCAGAGATATCACGAACGAAGCGCCGCATCGTATTGTAAGTAGGGGCATTTCTCATGTACCAGAGGGCAGACTTGTGTTTGCTAATCTGAGCGTAAAAGAAAATCTTCTTTTAGGGGCTTATACCCGCACAGACAAAGCAGAGATTGCCACTGATTTGGAAATGGTTTATGGACTTTTTCCGCGTCTCAGAGAACGGATGAACCAAGTAGCCGGTACCTTATCTGGCGGGGAACAGCAAATGCTAGCTGTCGGTAGAGCTCTTATGAGCAAAGGAAAACTAATGTTACTTGATGAGCCATCCATGGGTTTAGCACCCATTTTGGTGGAAGAAGTGTTTAGAACTATTGTTGAAGTGCGTCGCCAGGGTGTTACTATTCTTCTTGTGGAACAAAACGCTAATATGGCGTTAGCTATAGCTGACCGTGGATATGTTTTAGAGACAGGACAGATAACGTTGCACGGAAAGGCATCAGAACTGATGAAGATGGATCAGATAAAAGCAGCGTATCTAGGTAACTAAAAGTGATTAGGGGAGGATCAAAAATGGAATTATTGTCAGCGGTTGCCCAGAGTTATCCTCGTTCCGGCATCCGTCGCATGTTTGATTTAGCTGCTGGGTATGATGATGTGGTAAGTTTATGCTTAGGCGAACCGAATTTTGATACGCCTTTGCACATTGTTGAAGCCGCTAAGAAAGCACTTGATGAAGGATTAACCCACTATACGCCTAATGCAGGGTTAGTTGAGTTAAGACAGGCTATTGCCGACAAGTATAAAAGAGAATTAGGGCTTGAGTATACAGCAGATAACGTGATGATTACTGTTGGTGCCATGGAGGCTTTATATCTAGCCATGGTAACTACAGTAAACCCTGGTGATGAGGTTATTGTACCTGATCCTTGTTTCCCAGCCTATTTAGGTCAGATAATGATGTTAGGTGCTAAAGCTGTCCCTGTACCTGTACGGGAAGAAAATGAATTTAAGCTGCAAGCTGATGATGTAGAAAAAGCAATTACGTCTAAGACCAAGGCTATTTTGTTAAATTCACCGAGCAACCCCTTAGGATCGGTGTTGGGAAAAGAAGATCTAGAAGCGATGGCTCAAGTTGTCCTCCGTCATAATCTAGTAGTATTTAGTGATGAGGTTTATGAAAAAATTATTTATGATGGTCGTTCCCATTACAGTATTGCTCAGTTGGCTGATATGAAGGAGCGCACCATTATAATTAATAGTTTTTCCAAAACCTATGCCATGACCGGATGGCGGATTGGGTATCTTTTAGCTAACAAAGAAATTGCTCAGCACATGCCTAAGATTCAAGAAGGGATTGCTTCTTGTGTGGCAGCATTTGTACAAAAAGCAGCTGTAGCGGCTCTGACGGGACCAGATGATCCTATTGAGCAAATGGTAAATGATTATAACCGGAGACGGTCTATTCTTATAGATGGTTTGAATCAAATACCCGGTTTCCATTGTCAAAAATCACCGGCAACATTCTATGCTTTCCCCAGTATTAAAGATTTTGGCAAAACCTCACAAGAATTTGCTGAAGAATTGCTCCGTGAAGCACACGTAGTAACTGTGCCAGGGTCTGCCTTTGGTAATATGGGTGAGGGGTTCCTACGTCTTTCCTTTGCCAACTCTGACGAGAACTTAAAAGAAGCAGTGCGGCGGATAGCAGAGCACGTGAAAAAGAAATACTAATTTAGAAAGTATGCGTAGATATACAGATGACCCCTACTGGAGTTCCGGTAGGGGTTTTATATGCGTTGGAGGAGAAAAAATAATCCCTGAACTGGCCTGCCTGTGACCGGTGAAAAGCAGTGGCAAAAAACCTTGTGATAAAATCCTTCTAGACATGGTATCTATTTGGTAAAATAAACTTATATATAAGAAAATGCTGGGGCAAACAAGGAGAAGGAAGGAAAAGAAAAAGGAAGGGACGCTTATGACTGAGCGGCTGTATTGGAGATACCCACAATTGAGTACCTTCACGGCCAGGGCGATAAATATTAGCCCTTGTGTTGAAAAGGAAGGCATATGCGACTGCAAAGAGGTTTTGGTTAAGGTTTGGTTAGACCAAACTTTGTTTTATCCTGAGGGTGGTGGGCAGCCTTATGACAAGGGATTCTTTAAGATTGCTGGACAGGGGGCTAATTTTCCGGTAATTAAAGTTATGGAAGAAGATGGCGATATTGTCCACTATGTATGTTGCCCACCCGAGGAATTAGATAGTTTATTGTCTTTAAAGGGCCATGAGATTTGTGGAGAAATTGATTGGCAACGCCGGTTTGATCATATGCAGCAGCATACAGGCCAACATATTTTATCCCAGGCCTGCCTACGTGTATTGAAGGCGAGCACTATTGGTTTTCACTTAAGCTGGGAATATGCCAGTATAGATCTAGATATAGCTGAAATCAATCATGATCAGGTCCGGGAAGTGGAACGGGTGGCCAATGAGGTGGTGTTCGGTAATATACCAGTGCGGGCGGTGGAATATGCTCCTTCGGATTTGCCGCCCATGGTGAGACGCCGGATTCCCAAGGAAACAGATATTGTTCGGGTGATTGAAATCGGTGACTTTGACTTCTGCGCCTGTGGTGGTACTCATGTAAGTTCGACTGGGCAGATAGGGCTTATTAAGATTGGCGACATTGGCCGGGCGCATGGCGGAGTGCGAGTGACGTTTCGCTGTGGTTGGCGGGCTTTAGTTAACTATCAAGAGCAAAATGAATCTATATGGACTTGCGCCCGACTGTTGTCGGTGCCAACGAATAACATTGAAAGTGGCGTACAGAGCTTGCTCACAAAAATGGAGGAGAAAGGACAGGAAGTGAAGCGGCTA
>JAAYWY010000169.1 GCA_012516165.1 Bacillota bacterium | reverse complement strand
TTTATGTATCTCACAGCACTGAGGTTGTAAGGGTACCTGATGCCAAAGAAGTGGCCGCTTTTTTGCCGGCCTATGAACCAGGGCCGGTCTGTCTTGATCCTGATTGTCCTCTCACTATTAATCAACTGACATCAGCCGGCACGTTTACCGAGATTAAATATCAGCATAAACAGGCTTTAGACCAGGCACTAGAACTGCTACCGCACCTAGGTAAAGAATTTGGCACGCATTTTGGTCGTTCCTATGCTCCTATCCAAGCAGAAAACTGTGCCGGAGCTGATGTGGTATTGATAAGTCTTGGCTCCAGCGCCGGAACGGCTAGGCAGGTGGCCAAGGAACTGCGGGAGCAGGGGCAACAGGTTGGGACACTAAAAGTCACTTCTTTTCGTCCATTCCCGAAACAAGCGGTTCAAACAACATTAAAAGATGCCAAGAGCGTAGCTGTTATTGACCGTTCCTGGGGGCTGGGCTCGGAAGGGCCGCTATCATTGGAAGTAAAAGCAGCTTTGTATTCGCTACCGGAACGTCCTTTAGTGACAAGTTATGTAGCTGGGTTAGGCGGCCGCGACCTATCGAGTGACACTTTATACAAGGTTGTAGAAACCACCATGGAACTTAAATCTCAAGGGCGATCAGAACTTGAGCCCATCTGGATCGACGTCAAAGAAGAGGAGGTGGACTAGATGGGATCTGCAACAGAAAAGCTGTCCCTAATAAGTTGCGGGATAACTACCTGTGAAGGCTGTGCCATGGAGCTTATTGGGCGGGTTACGTTGGATGTATTAGGGCCCAAGACAATTATTCTAACACCGCCTAGCTGTTCGGCTATTATAACCGGTTACGGTCGAGAGACTGGCTGGCGTGTACCGGCTTTTCAGTCCAATTTGGAAAATATTGCTGCCTACTGTTCCGGTATCAGAGTGGCTTTGGAAGTGCAAGGAAAAGACAATGTACATGTGGTGGCCTTCGCCGGCGACGGAGGCACGGTGGACATCGGTCTACAAGCGTTGTCCGGTGCTATTGAACGTGGACATAAAATTATTTATATTTGCTATGACAACGAAGCGTATATGAACACTGGTATTCAGCGTTCCGGAGCTACGCCCTTGGGCGCCTGGACCACTACTACTCCCGCCGGCAAAAAAGAAAGTAAGAAAGATATTGTCGGTATGTTAAGAGCCCAAGGTATTCCCTATCTAGCTACGGCCTCCGCCGGCTACATCGACGATTTTCGTCGGAAAGTAGAAAGAGCAAAGGATGTGGACGGGCCGGTTTATATCCACGTTCTTACTCCTTGCGCTACAGGCTGGCGTTTTCCGCCGAAAGAGACGGTCAATATTGCCCGCCTGGCGGTAGATACAGGACTGTGGCCTCTGTACGAAGTGGTAGATGGCAGGTTAAAAATTACAAGGAAAGTAAAGACACTAAAGCCGGTGACAGATTATGTACAGTGCCAGGGTCGCTTCCGCAGCATTTCCGCCGATCAAATTGCTCAGCTGGAAAAAGGTGCCGAAAAGCTGTATCAAGAATTGTTGGCCGAGGAGGAGAAAGCATGAAGTCAAAGTCATTAGATCATTTCTTTTACCCTAAAAGTATCGCTGTTGTAGGAGCGTCTGAGGACCCGGGCAAAGCCGGTTACCAGATTGTCCGCAATTTGCTGGATCTACAGTTTTCTGGACCTGTCTATCCGGTAAACCCTAAACTAGATGAACTTTGCGGTATTAAATGTTTCCCTGATTTGGCTGCTATTCCGGAAGCGGTAGAACAAATGGTGGT
The DNA here is from genome assembly GCA_012516165.1 of Bacillota bacterium. Classification (GTDB taxonomy): domain Bacteria; phylum Bacillota; class DTU030; order DUMP01; family DUMP01; genus JAAYWY01. Next base: position 3,214 of record JAAYWY010000169.1, on the reverse strand, counting down.
GAGCGTCCCTGCCTTTGCCGTGCCGCAAGTATTTGAGCAGGCAGCTAAGCGTGGCGATGTTAAAGCAGCTGTGATCATTGCGTCTGGGTTTAGCGAAACCAAAGAGCCGGAGCGAGTGCAGCTAGAAAAAAAGGTGCTAGCTATTGCCCAGGAAGCAGGCATAAGGGTTATTGGGCCCAACTGCATAGGGGTAATGAACACGAAAAATCACCTAGACACCACTTTTGCGGCTGGAATTCGGCAAGTCCCCGGAGGTATGAGCGTTATTTCGCAAAGTGGAGCGCTCGGTGCATCCATTATGATGTTTGCCACCAATCAGGCGGTGCCCATCGGCTTTGCTAAGTGGGCCCACGTAGGCAATCAGGCTGATGTGGATGTACTGGAAGTAATGGAATATTATCGTGACGATCCTGATACCAAAGCCATAGCTATGTATATGGAAGGCATAAATAATGCACGTCAGTTCTTAGAAGTAGCACAGAGTATTTGCCAAGAAAAGCCGGTGATTATTCTTAAGGTAGGCCGGAGCGAAGTGGGGCAGGGGGCAGCAGCTTCACACACCGGTTCCTTGGCTGGTTCCGACAGCATTTATCAGGCGGCTTTTAAGCAAGCTGGTATTTTGCGGGTAGACACAGTGGAAGAACTGTTGGATGCAGCCAAGGCCATTTCCATGCAACCATTGCCCCAAGGGAATCGGATAGTGGTACTAACCGAAGCCGGCGGGCCTGGGATAATTGCTATGGATGAGCTGGGGCTGTCACCGGAGATTACCCTGGCAAAATTGAGTCCCAAAACTAAGGAGAAATTAAAAGAAATCTTACCGCCCATGGCTATAGTAGACCATACTGAAGGATATGTAGATATGTCGGCTGCCGCCGATGAAAAACAGCATGCTGAAGCCTTGCGTTGTATCCTGGACGATCCTGAAGTGGATGGTGTTGTGCACCTGAGCGTGCCGCCTACGTTCCTCCAGCCAAAGAAGATGGGGGAACTTACGGCCGAGGTTGTGTCCGCCTTTAATAAACCGGTAACTGTTTGCTATCTTGCCGGTGATTGGGTGCAGGCAGCTCGAGAAGTCTTGGAGGAACGCGGTATTCCCACCTTTGACATGCCGGAGCGAGCCGCCCAGGCCATGGTAAATCTAGTGCGCAGGGCTAACCTAGTACAAAGGGTTAAGGAACAGAAAAGCACCTTATCTGTTACTAAGGCAAAAATATCAGAAAGTGTTCTCAATATCATTCAACCAGCTCAAACGAATCAGCGAGCCGTAACTGAACCGGAAGCCCGGTCTATTTTGCACGGATTTGGTGTGCCTTTTGTGCCGGCTGAATTAGCCCATAATCAAAACGAAGCGGTCGATATAGCTAAGAAGCTAGGTTATCCAGTTGTTCTCAAAGTGGTATCACCCCAGATTATCCATAAGAGCGATGTTGGCGGAGTAGAGGTAAATCTCGATTCAGAGCAAAAGGTACGATCAGCTTTTTCTAAGATAGTGGCTAATGCCGAAGTCAACATGCCCCAGGCTGAGATTCAGGGCCTGTTGGTATCTAAGCAGGCGGATGCTGGAACAGAACTTATCATTGGTGGTATGCGCGACCTACAGTTTGGTCCCGTAGTGATGGTGGGCTTCGGCGGTATCTTTGTAGAGGTTCTCAAAGATGTCTCTTTCCGCGTGGCGCCGATCAGTGAAAAAGAAGCACAGGCTATGCTCCGTGAACTCAAACTGTACCCGCTACTCACCGGTGCTCGTGGACAAGAAAAAATAGATATCGACGCCTTAGCTGATATGATAGTCAAGGTAGGACAGGCCTTGGTAGAGATTCCTCATATCAAAGAAATCGATCTTAATCCTGTGCGTGCTTACAGCCAAGAAGTCCTGGCGTTAGATGCCCGCATTATAATCTAATACGGCTGAGAGCTACTTTAGTGGATAACCGGATTTAACCTATTGTCCTTCCCCGGTTTGGTGGACACGAAGATAAGGTGTTATATTTAACTGGGGAGGTGCAGTGTCTATGAGGAAGCCAAGGAGACAATATAGCGAGGAATTTAAACGCGAGGCCGTAGAACTCACGTATTCGAGTGGAAAATAAGTAAAGCAGGTTGCTATGGATCTGGAAATTAGCAAATGTTAAAGAGGAACGCGACATCTTAAAAAAAAACCATGGCCATCTTCATAGTACACCAGAAAAAGCCTACGAGTTTATTCACCGGAATACCGCTTCGAATTTCGCGTAGAGAAGATGTGCCAAGTTGTAGGAGTATCAAGAAGCGGGTATTATGCCTGGCGTGGCCGGTTTACCAGTAGCCGCGAGAAGCAGAACATAGAGCTGCTGAAAGAGGTTCGTAAAGTCTATCAGGCTTTCCGAGAAACCTACGGTAGTCCCGAGGTCACCCAGGCACTCAATAAGCAAGGTATTAAATGTGGCAAAAACCGAGTAGCCCAATTGATGCGAGAAACTATGAATCAAGAGTAAAACCCATTGTTGCTGTCTATTGAACCGGGGCAAGCTCACAACCAAGGTTCCATGAAGGAAGTCCAAGCGACATTGGCAGCTGCTTCTAAAAACACCCATGGTCCTAAACGCAAGCGCATCCGTAATCTAGAACAGTACATCAGAAACAATTGGGCCGGGATACAAGCCTCTAACAGCGGTGCTAGCCTTGGCACCATTGAGGGCCAGAACCGGCACATTCTCTGTGCCCGGATGAAGCATAGGGGCTGCCGGTTGGGTGAAAAGGGATCGGATTATATGGCTCGGTTGCTTACCCATGAAGCTGAAGGTACTTTGGAATCACTAGCCCAAAAGGACAGCCGTATTGATTCTAGACTCGCTACAGTTGTGGCCGAGCTGAGTAAGGAAAAAGAGTAAGTTAAGACTAAGGTGAAACAATCAGGTGATTGGCTACAGGCACGATTGCCAGCTCTGTCTGGGCCGCAATCCGGTCGTCTTTGGGTCAAGTTTGGGTCAAGCATGTCTTGCGTGGTATTGTTGAAGCAGGTTTGGTTGGTTAATGATCTTTAATAAATATTTCTATGGGTGTCTTGCCTACTAGATCCAGACACAGACATACCCCTGAAAGAAGTTGACAAGTCCTGCCCAATCAAATAAGATGAGGGAAATAAATGAATAACGGAATATCTTATCCAGAGTAGCTGAGGGACGGGCCCTATGAAGCTCGACAACCGGCATTCTCATCCGAATGCAGCGGT
>JAAYWY010000168.1 GCA_012516165.1 Bacillota bacterium | reverse complement strand
GGAACCTATGACTTCGTTGAATCCTGTTTATACCTGTGGTGATCAGATCGCCGAAGCTATCGAGCTGCATCAACACCTTAGTAAGCAAGAAGCCTTGGAAAAAGCGGTAGAGATGCTTGATTTAGTGGGGATACCGTCGCCTGAGCAGCGTATTCGGGAATATCCACACCAGCTATCTGGCGGCATGCGTCAGCGCGTTATGATTGCCATGGCTTTGTCGTGCCGACCAAAGCTTCTAATTGCCGATGAGCCTACTACTGCTTTGGATGTTACCATTCAAGCTCAGATTCTCGAGCTGATGAAGAAGCTAAAAGCGGAAATAGGCATGGCTATTATGCTAATAACGCATGATCTAGGTGTGGTGGCAGAAATGGCGGAACGGGTGGTGGTAATGTATTCAGGCAAAGTGGTGGAACAAGCGGATGTAGTGTCTTTATTCCGCAATCCTATGCATCCATACACGGAAGGATTAATGAAGTCCATCCCCCGCTTAGATCAACAGGTTGAACGTCTTCATGTCATTGAAGGGACGGTACCTAACCTACTGGATATGCCGCCGGGTTGCCATTTTCACCCGCGCTGCCCCTATGCTAAAGATATTTGCCGGAAGAAAGAGCCGACATTGATGGAAGTCAGTGCTGGGCACTGGGCAGCGTGCTGGCTTTCGGGAGAGGCGAAAACGAGGAGGCAGGCCCCATGAGCACAGCGGCAAAAGCAGCGATCACAAAAGAACCCATGACGAAGCAGCCAGCAGAGACCACAACAACATTGCTAGAGGTTAAAGGGCTGAAAAAGTATTTTCCTATTACCAGCGGATTAATGTCTCGTACGGTGGGTTATGTGAAGGCTGTGGATGATGTCAGTTTCTCTGTTCGACGGGGCGAAACACTAGGCTTAGTGGGCGAATCGGGTTGTGGCAAAACTACCGCTGGTAAAGCGATACTGCGTCTGATCGAGCCGACAGCCGGTGAAATTATCTTTGAGGGACGCAACATTGTACCATTAAAGCCACGGGAGATGCGCAGTCTGCGCCGCCAGATGCAGATAGTGTTTCAGGATCCTTATGCTTCGCTTAACCCGCGGATGAGCGTAGGAAGTATTTTAGCTGAGCCACTCCAAGTGCATAATATTGTCCATGGCAAGGAACTAGAAGAAGAAGTCAAAAGGCTGCTGGAGGTAGTGGGACTTCCAGCCAGTTCTATCAGTCGTTATCCGCATGAGTTTTCGGGAGGGCAGCGGCAGCGTATTGGTATTGCCCGCGCCTTGTCACTAAAACCCAAACTAATTGTTTGCGACGAACCAGTATCTGCTTTGGACGTATCCATTCAGTCCCAGATTTTGAATTTGTTAAGAGATCTGCAAGAGGAATTTGGGTTAACCTATATTTTTATTGCTCATGGTCTGGCGGCAGTGAAGCATGTTTCTGACCGGGTAGGCGTTATGTATGTGGGGAAATTGGTAGAGCTGGCGGATGGGGATGAAATTTACCGCAACCCCTTGCATCCTTATACCCAGGCTCTTATGTCAGCCATTCCCATTCCTGATCCGGATATTAAGCGGGAGAGGATTGTGCTGGAAGGAGATGTGCCGAGCCCAGTTAACCCGCCCAGCGGTTGTCGCTTTCATACGCGCTGCTGGTGTGCCAAACCGGAATGCGGGGAAATAGAGCCCAAATTTAAAGATGTCGGTTCCGGCCATTTTGTGGCCTGTCACCTTTACCCATAAATTTGGATTATGAGGAGAACAAAAAAGTGCCAGCTATCAGGAAAAATACCGTGATAGCTGGCACTTTGATATGCTCCCCGCAGTTCATAAATCTTTAAGGGGTTCGTATTATCGGTAATTAAGCGATATGAGTGTTATTATTCGTTTTGATCTTCAGGAACAGGAAGCTCTAATTCTGGTGCTGCTAGGGCTTCTTCTGGTAAGGTGATGTCAATGTCTTCATTATAGGTGTATTCGTTTATTGTCATGAACACCTCTATTTTTTCTAAGGGAATGTCTTCGTCTTGAAATTCTTGGGCATATGTTACCGAAGCGCCATAATCTGCTTGGCGGGTGAGATAATCATCGACACCGATATAAGAAACACCCCAAAAAGACACATTGTCGATCATACTGCTGGCCATGCTCAGGGCTTCTCCCATAAGCTGGCTGTCGCCAAAGCTACTTAGGGCAGCGGATAGGAACTCATTGATGTCGTCAATTTTTCCGTAGTAGGCAATTTCGTATACTTGTTCACCATCAATTTCTTTCGTGCCGAGCAGTTTATAAAACAGGGTTTTTTCCATTCCCGGTGGGATTATTTGTGTTTGCTGTTGAGCTTGTTCGATTAGCTGCTGCATATCGGGTAGCATGGTTTTAGGATATTTAACCCAGCTTAGTTCTCCTGTTTCGGGATTAGGCAGCTTTTGGTACATGGTTCCGTCCACAATGTACGATTCAGTTACCATCTCTTGAGTGCCGACTTCCGGTAAGGTCATCTGGACGGTCATAACTTGGTGGATTTTGTCAGGTAGCACCATCTCTTGAACCAGATTAAGTTTGGGTGAAATGGACTCAAGAATTTTTTGGTCGTCATCTTCTAAACCCGGTCGAGGAATTATACGAATTGTGCCGTCCATAACACTTCGCAAACTGGTGGTTGCTTGAGCTTGGAACTGGGCTTGAGATTTTTCTAATATAGCTATAACATCTTCGGCGGTCTGGAAGGTATCTTCTACTAGGGAAGTGCCTTCTTCCTTACTCAATACAGCAAAAGGATCACCAGATACGATACCAAGACGACTAAGCCAAGCGTAGGCATTGTAGGCCCAATGATCAGGGAGTAAAGGTATATCGGCGTTTTCCGGCGGTAAGGTGGTGTCTGCTAACCCCAAGGTTCTGGCAATTAAAGCAGCTGCTTCTACTCTCTGGATAGGACGCGCTAAATCGTCGCCTTTGCCGGGAACCCCTTTCATAATACCTTTTTGCATTAGAATGTCTGACGGTTCGCCTTCTCCTTCTAATTCTGCTGCTTTAACCAACAAGGCGGCGAATTCACCCCGAGTTAAAGCCGGTGCGTCGGCTATGGTTTCCGGTTGGGGTACTGCGGCCAAAGCTGAAGTGGAAACCATAAGTATCAAAACCAGGCTAATTACACTTAAACTTTTACGCACTAATTTCCCTCCTAGATTTTTGTTAGCAACCTTAAATACATTATACAGGTTTTAGAGGGTCTACACCAGGTTAAATTTCTTTTGCCTGCGCTTAAGGCAGGAATAACTAGGGTAGCTCGCGAACTTTGCACAGGGTTTCTTTATCCAGCTATATTACCGGGTCGATGAAAAACAAGGTAAGATAAAAGAGTGGAATAACTGGTCTTTTGTTATTTTTGTTATAATCAGGGGTAAAAGTGTGTTGGCAGAGTAGAAGGGGGTGACTAATTGAAAAATAAAGGGAAGATATTAGTGGTTGACGATGAGGAGTCTATTTTACGCCTTGTTTCTTATAACTTGGAACGCGAGGGTTATGAAGTCTTAACGGCGGCGGATGGTAACAAAGCCCTAGCCATAATCGAAGCAGAAAAACCGGATTTGGTAATTTTAGATCTCATGCTCCCTGGTATGGATGGTATTGATATTTGCCGACACTTGCGTTTGGCTAGAAACCATGTTCCCATTATTATGCTTACTGCTCGCGATGATGAAATTGATAAAGTACTGGGTTTACAGCTGGGTGCCGATGATTATGTTACCAAACCTTTTAGTCCTAAAGAGCTAATGGCTCGAGTGTATTCTGTTCTTCGCCGTTACCGCTTGAAGTCGGAAGCGGATCAGGAACAATGTTTGACAGTAGGAGATTTAGTAGTTTATCCGGAAAGGTTTCAAGCTAGTCTTAAAGGATGCCGGCTTGATCTAACACCGAAGGAGTTTGAACTGCTCACTTATCTTGTCCAAAATCGAGGACGGGTTTTGAGCCGAGACCAACTGTTAGATGCCCTTTGGGGATATACTTTCGTTGGCGATACGCGGATCATTGATGTCCATATTAGCCATCTGCGGGAAAAGCTACAGGAAGACCACAAAAGCCCGCGTTTTATTAAGACTATCCATGGTGTGGGCTACAAGTTTGAAGGAGAGGAATCATGAAGATACAAGCTGGAGGGCTCTACCGGCAGTTGGTAGTGACTTTCTTGATACTCCTTATGGCTTTTATGTTATTAGTGGGGTTAGTGCTATGTCATTACATTCGCCAGTTTTATCTGGAAGAGTTATCGGCATCACTGGCTCGGGAAGGCCGTCTTCTGGGCGAAATTCTAAAGGATAAAACGATGCTGACAAGTGCTCACGACTTGGATGAATTTGTCCTAAGTGCTGCTCACAACCTAAAAGCGAGGGTTACGGTAATAGCCCCTGGAGGAGAAGTCTTAGCCGACAGCCAAGAAGTAGCGTTGGTCATGGAAAATCATAGGGATCGCCCGGAGGTGCAAGGTGCAATTAGTCAGGGAAAAGGGATATCCCTTCGGTATAGCTCCACTTTGGGAGCAGAGATGATGTATGTGGCCCTCCCGGTGTTGGCAAAAGACGCTTCAATCAGAGGAATTGTTCGATTAGCGGTGCCGCTAACTCAGATTGCAGTGGCTCTTAAGCGTTTCTGGGTATTGCTAATAGGTACCATGATAGTTGCTGCTGTGGTCAGTTTTATTGTGGCGGTTAAATTAGCAGCGGGGTTAGCCAAGCCAGTGGAGGATATGACCAAGGTGGCTCAACTAATTGCCAGCGGAGACCTGAAACAGCGTGTACAGACAAGAGCTAGGCATGAGATAGGTGAACTAGCCCAGGCTCTAAACAAAATGGCAGCCACCATTGAGGCCAAAGTGCGAGAAACTACAGCTGCTAAAGAAGAGCTAGAAGCAGTAGTAGCTAACACTGTTACGGGGATTATTTTGCTGGATAAAGAGCTTATAGTAAAAATAATGAACCCCATTGCTGAAAAGCTGCTGGGAATCCATCCGGATAGATGTAAGAGGCAGTCCTACATAAAAGTGCTGCGTAATTATGAGCTCTATCAATTAGTGGAGCAGGCAAAACAGAAAAAAGAAGTGATTTCCCAGGAAATAAACCTCATCCATCCCCGACGGCGGACGGTAACGGTCAGTGCTGTCCCTTTAAGGGGAACCGAACCAGGAGGCATATTACTGGTTCTTCATGATATTACTCAGCTACGCCAGCTGGAGCGAATGCGCTCTGATTTTGTAGCTAATGTGTCCCACGAAATTAAAACGCCGGTAACAGCCATACATGGTTTTGCAGAAACATTAATTGACGGAGCTTGTTTAGAGCCGGAAAGAGCAAGGGAGTTTAGCCAGATCATTTACCAAGAATCCGACCGACTATATCGGTTAGTATCGGAACTATTGGATTTGACCAGGATCGAATCAGGGCAGATGAGTTTGAAACTGGTTCCTACAGATGTGGTGCAAGTGGTGAAGGAAACTGTTGCCAGTTTTAACCATCGAGCTCAACAAGCTGGTCTAACGCTAAAAGTAGAAGGTATCGAAGTAGCTGTATGGGCACAGGCTGATAGAAACCGCCTGGAACAAGTGCTAATGAACCTTATAGTAAATGCCATTAACAACACCCCTGCTGGTGGCACAATTACAGTGAGAGTTGGAGCAGAGGGCGACGAGGTTGTGGTGGCGGTGGTTGATACGGGCCGCGGAATTGCATCGAAAGAGCTACCACGGATTTTTGAACGTTTTTACCGAGTAGATAAAGCTCGTACCCGCGAAGCCGGGGGTACCGGTCTTGGGCTAGCCATTGTCAAGCATATTGTGGAAGCCCATGGTGGTAGTATTCGTGTGGAAAGTGAGCTGGGGCGCGGCAGCACCTTTACTTTTTATCTGCCGAAGGCCCAATAAAAACTGCCAAAAGCAAAGACAGGCTCAGCAACAAAATGAGCCTGTCTTTTTGTGTTCCTGTTGATCCTTTACAAATTTTTTACATCAAACTAATAGTTAGTCAAAAATAATCGCCGAAAATAGTAGTGAGAACGGCAGTTAGCCATCTTGTATGATAGGGGAAGATAAGGCGTCAGTTAATTTAATGAAGGGCACTGCTGTTAGTTTTAATAAGAAAGAAGACTTTACTAAAGGAGGATTTAAATTATGATGGTTCAAAGGATGCGCTGGTGGCTGGTGGTAGCATTAGGGTTCCTGTTGACATTGGGGCTAGTGGCTTGTGGTGCCAACGATCCACCAACGGCACCTGATTCAGAAACGCCTAAGGACGGTGTCAGACTTAGCGGTTCCATCCAAATTGCCGGATCCACGTCGGTACAACCGTTGGCTGAGGAATTAGCCCAAGCATTCATGACCAATAACCCTGGCGTGACTATTAATGTAGCCGGTGGTGGTTCAGGAGCTGGTATAACAGCAGCCCAAAATGGCACAGCCGATATAGGTATGTCTTCACGGGAATTAAAAGATGAAGAAAAAGAGAATCTCATGGAACACCGGATTGCTCTTGATGGTATTGCTGTGGTGATACATCCCGACAACCCAGTAACTGAACTTACCGTAGATCAAATTAAGGCTATCTTTACGGGGAAAATAACCAATTGGCAGGAAGTGGGAGGTAGCAATGCGCCAATCACCATTTTCCGGCGCGAGGATGGCTCGGGAACGTTAGGTGCTTTTGTAGAGTTGACATTGGGGAAAGACGTTAGTATAACAGACAAAGCTCTGCAACAAAACTCCAACGGTGCTATGCGTACAGCCATAGCGGGGGAGCCTAATGCCATCGGCTTTATCTCTTTTGGTTATCTCAATAATACCATTAAGCCCATAAAAGTAGATGGGGTCGAAGCTAATGCTAATAACATTAAAAACGGCAGCTACAAGCTGGCCCGCCCGTTTTTATTCCTAACCTCCAAGGAACCCCAAGGCGTGGTCAAAGCTTTCATTGATTTTGTACTAAGTCCAGAGGGACAGAAAATTGTGGCCGTGGGTTACATTCCTGTTACAGAAGAATAAGCTTTAGTTAATGCCAACATGGTTGTTATTAACTATTTGCACTGGGGGTAAAAGCCCCCGGTACTTCTTTATTATTGCCATTGGAGGGGAGACAACATATGGGACCGATTGCCAAAATAAAAGAGCAATTATTTGAACGGGTTTTACTAGCAACTGCTTTGCTGGCTCTTATTATTATTTTCGCTATAGCTATGTTTATGTTCCAGCAAGGATATCCGCTCTTTAAGAAGATTGGTCTCTTAGAGTTCCTCGGCGGCTGTACCTGGCGCCCTTTAGAAGAAAAGTTTGGTATTCTTCCCATGATAGCAGGTAGTATCGCTGTAACGGCGGTGGCCCTGATTATCAGTGTGCCACTGGGACTTTTAACAGCTATTTTTTTGGCCGAAATTGCTCCCCAATGGATGCAGCACTTGGTGCGGCCAGCAGTGGAACTATTGGCTGCTATTCCATCAGTGGTGTATGGTCTGTTTGGTATGACGATGATTGTACCGTATGTTCGCTATTTGGCTCAGACTAAGCTAGCCCTTTCCTTGGATCCAGGGTATCGTGCTGGCTATAGTGTGCTTACGGCGGGACTGGTCCTGGCTATTATGATACTGCCCACTATTATAAATGTTACCGAAGATTCTCTTCGCCTGCTGCCGCCGCAATACAAAGAGGCATCATTGGCCCTGGGTGCTACGCATTGGCAGAGCATAAGGTATGTACTTTTTCCAGCGGCTCGTTCGGGTATAATGGCTGGAATTATTCTAGGCATGGGTCGTGCCGTGGGAGAAACCATGGCTGTAATTATGGTGGCCGGCAACACCCCCATTTTTCCTCGTTCCTTGTTATCACCAGTTCGTACTTTGACCAGTAATATTGCTTTGGAAATGCCGTATGCGGGGCCGGGTATTCATAGGCAGGCGTTATATGCCAGCGGGGCAGTGCTTTTTATCCTGACCATGATCATTAATTTGGCAGTTTTATTGATACGATTTAGGCAGGTGAAGACCAAATGACAGCTCATCAGCGCCAGAAAGCGGCATTTTGTTTATTGTGGTTAGCTGCTGGAGTGACAGTGGGGGTGCTTGTGGTAATCTTGGCTTATATTCTGCTGCAGGGTATGCCCCATGTAAGCTGGGAATTTCTCACTGCCGAATCAGCTAAAATGGGACAAGAAGGGGGGATATTTAGTGCCATTGTAGGTACATTTTACTTTGTATTGTTAAGCTTAATTGTGGCTATGCCCTTGGGAATTGGTGCAGCGATATATCTGGTGGAATATAGCGATAATGAAAATCTTAATAGCGTAATAAATTTTGGTATCGACGCTCTGGCAGCAGTGCCTTCTATTGTGTTTGGTCTATTTGGCTTTGCTTTTTTTGTTATCTTTCTTAAACCCATCACTGGAGGCTGGTCCATTCTTTCGGGCTCTTTTACAGCAGCTTGTATGGTGTTGCCGACTCTTATTCGAACCACCCAAGAAGCGCTTAGAGCGGTGCCAACATCATATCGGGAGGCTAGTTTAGCTCTTGGGGCCACCCGCGGGCAGACAGTGAGGTGGGTGGTGGTTCCAACTGCCATACCGGGAATTTTAACAGGTATAATCCTAAGCCTTGGCCGGGTGGTGGGGGAGACAGCAGCTCTTCTTCTTACCTTAGGTGGATCACTTGGTATTCCCCATAGCATCTTTGAACCAGCGCGGACGTTATCAATTCATCTTTATTTAGTGGCTATGGAAGTGGGCGCCATGGATAAAGCCTTTGCTACTGCGGCAGTGCTGATAATTTTAGTATTTATCATTAATTTGAGTGCTGGCTGGATAGCCCGCCGTGTGCTCCGTTAAATTAGCAGTAACTTATATTAACGTATTAAATAAATCCGGGAATAATGCCCGGATTTATTTAATATAAAAAGAGCTGTTCATGTGTGTCAGGGATAAAAAAGAAGACTATCTCTACCATCCCTTGACTGTTTCCAAGACCTCGTCGCTTATTTTCCCGGCTACCAAATCAGCCAAGGCTTC